>CAYMWZ010000107.1:0-8841 GCA_964394385.1 uncultured Nitrospinaceae bacterium
CGATGAAGCGGTAGTGGCCGATCTGGTGGGGCGCCCGCTCGAAGAACCACTCCACGCAGTCCCGGGGGATGTCGTTCAGCGCCTGCCGGACCACCACCTCGACGTCCCGGCGGGTCATCCGGGAGGCGTCCAAGTGGAGTCGGACGGTCATCCGCGAGGTCAGCTGCTCGAAGGGGATGCCCCCCGCGGCGTGGAAGCAGTCCCACAGGGTGTTGTTCCCCCCCAGCACCAAGCGCACCTCGGTGGCGTCCACAAGGCAGCGCAGGAGGTCGATTGCCTCGTGGCTCAGGTGCTGGGCCTCGTCCACGATCAAGAGCCGCCCCGACCCCGCGAAGTAGAACTCCACCGCCGAGAGCAGGCCGGGGACCCCCCCGGCGCTCCCCCGCTTCAAGGCCCGGAGGATCCGGACCAGGAGGGAGCGGGGGCTGCGGACGGCGGGGCCCGCCGTGACGAGGAGGGCCGTCGGGCGCTCCCGCCGGTAGGCCAGGAAGGTGGCCGTCTTGCCCGTCCCCGGGTCCCCGTAGATCGCCCCGATGCCCCCCTGCTCGTGGACCAGCCGGAGGGCCGCGTAGATGCGCCTCGAGTGGGAGGTGTGGGCGAAGGCCGGGGGCGGGCCGGCCCGCTCCTCCGCCTCCCGGAGCCAGGCCTCGAGCGTTCGGGTGAGGGCGGGCGCGTCCCCCCGGAAGGTGCCTTCGAGGTACGCCCGCAGGACCTGGACGGACGCCCCCGCCTGCTCCGCGATGACGCCCAGGGGGAGCCCCTCCTCCCGGAGGGCCATCCGCACGCTCTCCCGGACCCGGGCGGCCCGTTCCACCTCCTCCGGCAGGCAGCCTCTCTGGATGGGGACGACCTTCCGCCTCATGGGGGTCCCCCCTCCTCGCGGGAGAGCCGCTCGAAGAGAGCGTCCAGGGCCCGCTCCTTCTCCTCGGCGGGGCTGGTCCCGGCCCCCTCCGGCGCCTTCCGGCGGCCGACCGCCCGCTTGAGGGGGTGGGGCTCCTGGACCACCTCTTGGCGCAGCTTCCGGTAGGCCTTGGCCTGCCGCCTGAAGGCCCGCTTCTCGGCGAGCGCCGCCCTGACGTCCTCCTGGCGCGCCCCCCAGGCGAGGGCCGGCCGGGCCGTCGCCTCGCAGAGGAAGCGGTCCTCCCCGTCGAAGACGTAGGCCCTTCCCACCTCGGCCAGGTCGTAGCGGAGGTGGACCCGCTCCCCCTGGTGCTTCAGGAGCTCCTCCGAGCGGTACCAGAGGC
This sequence comes from uncultured Nitrospinaceae bacterium, assembly GCA_964394385.1. Classification (GTDB taxonomy): domain Bacteria; phylum UBA8248; class UBA8248; order UBA8248; family UBA8248; genus CAYMWZ01. Next base: position 1,245 of record CAYMWZ010000107.1, read on the forward strand.
CGTGGTCGTTCACCCAGACCCCATTCCGGCGCACGAGTCGGGGCTCGGTCTGGCGCATGAGGAGAAGATGGAGGGCCTCCGGGGGGACCGTCTTCCTTCGGGGGAGGAGGCTGTCGTAGACCTCGCGCGGGGAGCGGCCCTCCATCCCGTCCCCCGCGTGGGGGTGCTCGTTGTAGGCCTCCTCGATGAACTCCCCGTAGAGGCTGTCCAGCTGGGCGAGGGTGGGAGGGGCCTCGGTTTTCTTCCAGAGGTGCTTGAGACCCTCCGGGCGCTCCCCGGGCGAGCCCCCCCGGTAGGCGGCGAAGCGTCTTTCCATCCATTCCTTCAGCGTCCGGAAGGCGCGCTCGATGGGGTTGGCCTTGGGGTTGTAGGGGGCGGCGAAGTGGCACGCAATCCTGAGCTGCGCCGTGAGGGCCCGGACCCGGCCCTCGTCCATCCGGAGGCGCCTTCTGCCCCCCGTCAAGGCTTTGGTCCGGAAGTCCTTCCCGTTGTCCACGGCGTTTCTCGGGAGCTGCTAGGCAGGGATAAAAATCGCTCTTTTCCGCCAAATCAAATCGAAAAAAATCTCGGGTTTATTTTGGGCGAACGCGGGCAATAACCCGTTGAAGTCGGGGCAAAAACCCGCGATTCCCCGCGTTCGCCCGCGAAAGCCCGCCTCGCCAAAATAAACAGCAAGTGACAGCGGCCCCGCCCTTCGGGAGCCGCATTTGAAATTTAGTCATGTCTAAAAAATTATTGAGACGCACTTGACAATGGCTTTTCGCGGCTATCTAATTCTAAGGGATGGCCTGACTCCGGGGGAGGGGGGGTCCCCTCCGGCTCCGTGCGGGCGGTGCAGGGCGCGTCCCGGGCCGCGCGGCTCCCGGGGAGATTTCCGTTCGAGGTTCCGCCGGGCCCAACGATGACGGCTGGACAAGAGGAGCTGAGGCAGATGCCCAAGACGCAGGTTTCGAGAAGGAGCTTTTTGAAGTTTGGCGTGCCTGGGCTGGTCGGCCTGGCGGGGACGGGGGCCGTCCTCGCCCGCGTCGCGAGGGGGGGCCAGCCCGCGGCCCCGGAGGGGGGGAGGGAGCCGCGGTATGCGCCCAAGACCATCGAGCCCGCCGTGGGAGAGGGGATGGACCCGGGGAAGTTCCTCGCCCACTTCGACTATGGGAAGGTCTCGAAGCTCTCCAACGGCCAGACCCTTCGGGAGTACGAGGTCGATGCCATCGACCGGGAGGTGGTCGTCGCCAAGGGGGTGACGTTTCCGGCGTGGACCTTCAACGGCTACGTGCCGGGCCCCACGCTCCGGGCCACCCAGGGCGATCGCATCCGGATCCACTTCCGGAACCTGGGCGCCCATCCGCATACCATGCACTTCCACGGCATCCATCCGGCCAACATGGATGGCGTCTTTGAGTGGGTGCCGCCCAAGGGAGGCCGATTCACCTACGAGTTCGACGCCGAGCCCTACGGCGTCCATCTCTACCACTGCCACGTGTTTCCCTTGAAGACCCACATCATGAAGGGCCAGTACGGCACGTTCATCATCGACCCCAAAGAGGGCCGCCCGCCGGCTCACGAGATGGTCATGGTGATGAACGGCTTCGACACCAACCTCGACGGCGATAACGAGTTCTACACCGTCAACGGCGTGGCCAACTACTACCGGGACCATCCCATCCGCATTCGGCTGGGGGAGCTCGTGCGCGTCTATCTGGTCAACATGACCGAGTTCGATCCCATCAACTCGATGCACATCCACGCCAACTTCTTCCGCCTCTACCGGACGGGCACGCGGATGGACTACTACGAGTACACCGACACCGTCACGCTGGGCCAGGGAGAGCGGTGCATCTTGGAATTCGAGTATTCGCACCCGGGCAAGTTCATGTTTCACGCGCACCAGTCGGAATTCGCCGAGCTAGGCTGGCTGGGGTTCTTCGACGTCCAGCCGGATCGGCCTCGGGCTTGAGGGGGGTCCGCCGTGGCCAAGACTGAAGCAGTCGGCGAGAAGGCGGGGAGGGATTCCGGGCGCCTCCCCGTCCCCCGTTCCCGCCTCGGCCTGTGGGTGATGGGCCTGTTTCCCCTCGTCATCCTCGGCGCCATCGTCTACGTGTTCCTGACCCATGGCTCCTCCATCGTAGGGGCTCCGCCCGTTCCGGCGGATGCCCTCTTGAAGTTGAGCTTCGAGAGGGTCGTCTTTGAGCCCAACCGGATCGTGGCCCAGGTCCGGAACACCGGGCCGGCGGAGGCCACCATCGCCCAGGTGCTGGTGAACGAGGCGATTTGGAACTTCACCGTCGCCCCCAGCGCCAGCCTTCCGCGCCTGGGCTCGGCGACGCTGTCCCTCGCGTATCCGTGGATCGAGACCGAGCCCGTCAAGTTGACGCTGATCACCTCCAACGGGCTGACCTTCACCCACACTACGGAAATTCCGGTTGTCACGCCCAAGCTGGGCTGGCGGTCCGCGGGGACCTTCTCTCTCCTGGGCGTGTACGCGGGGGTCATCCCCGTGTACCTGGGCCTTCTGTGGCTCCCCTTCCTCAGGCGCCTGGACGACCGTTGGCTGGGCTTCCTGATCGCGGTCACGGCGGGCATCCTCCTCTTCCTGGGCGTTGACGTCCTGGTGGAGGGCTTCGAGGCGGCCGGCCGCGTTCCCAAGGTGTTCCACGGCGTGGTCATCCTGACGACGGGCGTCGTGGTCGGCGTCTTCGGCCTGCTGGCGGGGGGCCGCTGGTCCATGCGGTTCGGCGCGGGCCGCTCGGAGGAGTCCCGGCGCCTGGTTCTGGCCTACATGGTGGCGGCGGGCATCGGGCTGCACAACCTGGGCGAAGGGCTGGCCATCGGGGCGGCGTACATCACCGGCCAGATCGCCCTGGGGGCGCTTCTGGTCATCGGATTCACCATCCACAACGCGACGGAGGGGTTTGGCATCCTGGGCCCGGTCGCCCGGCAAGGCGTGACCCTCGTCCACCTGCTGTGGTTTGGCCTCATCGCGGGCGGGCCGACGGTCGTCGGGACCCTCCTGGGGGGGTTCGCCTATTACCACATCTTGGCGACCTTCTTCTTTTCGCTGGGGGCGGGGGCCATCTTCTATGTGGTCTACGAGCTTGGGAAGCTGATCCTCAGCGAAGAGCCGGCGAGCCGTGAATACGCCGTGGGCTTCGCGGGCGTCCTGGCCGGGCTGCTGGTCATGTTCCTGACGTCCCTTCTGGTGACGAGATCCTGATGTGGGTCGGTGGGATGCGAGGGCGGGTGCCGTCCGGAGGCCTCCCGAGGGGGAAAGTGGGCGCGGCGGCCGCGGTGTGTCTGTGGCTGCTCCTGGGGGGCTGCGGCTCGGAGGCGGAACGCGGGGCCAGCCTCTACGCCCAGAGGTGCCTTACCTGTCATGGAAGCGAGGGGGCCGGAGACGGCAGCCGGGCGGCCTTCCTTCCCGGAAAGGTTCCAGACCTTCGCAAGTCCTCGCTCTCCGAGGAAGAGTTGCGCCGGGTCGTCTCCGAGGGGAGGAAAAACGGGTTGATGCCTGCCTTCGGGCCTGCGCTGAAGGAGGATGAGGTCCGCGACGTCGTGGCTTACATCCAGAGGTTTCGAACACCATGAGCGTTTTCGCCGGGAAAAGACTTAGGACCGCAGGCGCGCTGGCGGGGACCTGCCTCCTCTTGTTCGGCGCGCGGGGGGCACTCGGCCACTGGGTGCCGGACCAGAAGGGGGCGCCCTCGGCGTGGCGGGAGGCGGTCGGCCGGCCGGCCCCCGAGTTCACCCTCATCGACCAGGAGGGGCGGCCTTTCTCCCTCTCGGGCCAAAGGGGGAGGGCCGTTCTGCTCACCTTCCTCTTCACCTCCTGCACCGACCTTTGCCCCTTGGTCACGACCCAGATGGCCGCGGTGGCGAGGAGGCTCGGCCCAAACGCCCCCCTCCGTCTGGTTGTCATCACCACGGACCCTGAGGTGGACGGGGTGGAGGTCCTCCGGGCGTACGGGCGCCGGTTCGGCGCGGACCCCGAAAGGTGGAGCTTTCTCACCGGATCCCCGCGGGCGCTGGAGCGGGTGTGGCACGCCTACGGCGTGAGCGTCACCCCCGTCGCCAGAGGCCTTGTGGAGCACAACTACGTTCTGGCGCTGGTAGATGCCGGAGGGATCTGGCGGGCCACCTACCACGGAGAGGGCTGGGACGTCGGGCAGGTGGCGGAGGACCTGCTGCGGATCCTCCCCGCCCCCCTCCCCACGAGACGCTGATCAGGTCCACCCGCCCGTGAAGGCCCTCCTGCCAATCATCCTTCCCGTCATAGCCGGCGAGCTCGCGGCGTGGCAGATCCGCAAGAGGCTCATCTAGGGCCGCGCCTTCCCCCGCTGGGCCGGGTTCGAAATTTTCCCCGCGCCAGCGTATCCTTCTTCCCCGTGCCGCCAGGGTCGCCGCCAAATGAGGCGCTGATGGAAACGCTTTTTCACCTGCTGGAGCGGGCCGCGGCGCAGCACCCCCGCTCGGTCGCCCTTCAGGGGGATGTGGAGGGCCGGGGGCGGGTGGCCCTGACGCGGACCGACCTGCGCGACCGGGCCGCGGCCCTGGCGCGGGAGCTGATTGCGGGCGGAGTGAAGCCGGGCGAGAACGTGGCCCTGCTCTCCCCGAACCGCCCCGAGTGGGCGGTGGGGTACTTCGGGGCGGTCTTGGCGGGGGGCGTGCTCGTTCCCTTGGACGTGAATCTGAAGGAAGGGGAGCTTCTGAACATCCTGGAGAGGTCCAAGGCGGTCGCTCTCCTCGCGGATTCCTCCCAGCGCGGGCGCGGCGCCGCCCTTCTGGAGCGCCTGCGCGGCGAGGTCCGGCTCATCCGCTTCGATGAGATAGAGGGAGCCGGCGCGCCGCGCCCGGATCAGCTGCCGGGGGCGGCCCGGCGGCCGGACGACCTCGCCCTCATCTCCTTCTCCTCGGGCACGACGGGGGTTCCCAAGGGGGTGATGCTCACCCACGGGAACATCGCCTCGAACGCCCAGGTTGCCCTCGACTCTTTCCTCTGCGGGCCCGGGGACGTGTTCCTCTCGGTCCTTCCCCTTCATCACATGTTCGAGAGCACCGGCGGCCTCCTCATCCCCCTCGCCACGGGCGCCAGGGTGCACTACCTCGCTTCCTTGAATCCTCGGGTGCTGGCCGAGGCGATGCAGCAGGAGGAGGTCACCATTTGCCTCATGGTCCCGGCCCTCGCCCGCCTGATCCACAAGCGCATCCTCGGCGCGGCGCTCTCGGCGGGTGGCCTCCGGGCGGCGATCTTCCGCCTCCTCTTTTCGCTCTCCAGGGGAGCCTTGAGGGCGGGCCTGCGGCTGGGGGGAGTCCTCTTTCCCCAGGTCAGGCGCCGGCTGGGGCCCCGGCTGCGCTATTTCGTGAGCGGAGGAGCGGCGCTCGACTCTGAGGTGGGGCGGGACTTGCTCGCGCTGGGCATCGAGGTGATCCAGGGCTACGGATTGACGGAGACCTCGCCCGTGACCCACGTCAACCGCCCCGGCAGGGGCAACCGCATCGGGACGGTGGGTCCCCCCGTCCCCGGCGTCGAGGTCCGCATCGAGCCGGTCGAGGGCGCCGCGGAGGGGGAGGGGGAGATCCTGATCCGCGGGCCGAACGTCATGAAGGGATATTTTGACAATCCGGGGCTCACCGCCGAGGTCCTCCGGGGAGGCTGGTTCCACACGGGCGACATCGGCCGGGCGGATCGGGATGGCTACCTCACGATCTGCGGCCGCGTGAAGAACGTCATCGTCGCCGAGTCGGGGAAGAACATCTATCCTGAGGAGGTGGAGGAGGAGCTCGCCAAGGGCTCCATTTTCAAGGAGGCCTGCGTCCTCGGGAAGAAGACCCGGCGGGGAGGGGAGGAGGTCTTCGCGGTGGTCGTCCTGGACCCGGAGGGAGCCCTCCCGGAGGGCGAGGCGGAGCGGCGGGACCTCGCCGAGGCCGAGCTGAGACGGCTGTGCGCCGGCCTGGCGGACTACAAGAAGGTTTCCGGCTTCTTCCTTTGGCCCGGCGATGCCCTCCCCCGCACCACCACGCTCAAGCACAAGCGGGAGGAGATCAAGGCGGCGCTGCGCCGGATGCCCGGAGTCGGGCCCGAGGATTTCTGAGAGGAGAAGATCATGTCCCATCCCGTCCGCGCCGCCGCCGAGGCCATCCGCCCCTGGCTGGTCGAGACCCGCCGCGCCATCCACATGGAGCCCGAGCTGGGGTTCGAGGAGCGCGAGACCTCGCGCCGGGTGGCGGAGGTCCTGGAGCGCTCGGGGCTTGAGGTCCGCAAGGGCGTGGCCCGCACGGGCGTGGTCGGCCTCCTGAGGACCGGGCGCCCGGGCCCCACCCTCGGCATCCGGGCGGACATGGACGCCCTGCCCATCGAGGAGGCGAACGAGGCCCCCTACAAGAGCCGCCGGGCGGGGAAGATGCACGCCTGCGGGCACGACGCCCACACGACCATGCTGTTGGGCGCGGCGCGCGTCCTGGCCGAAAACCCGGATCTGCTTGAGGGGGTGGGGGGGACCGTCAAGTTCATCTTCCAGCCCGCCGAGGAGGGCCTCGCCGGGGGCCGTCTCATGGTGGAGGAGGGCGTCCTGGACGATCCCGCGGTGGACATGGTGATCGCCGCCCACGTCCTTCCCAGCTTGCCGGCGGGAACCGTCGCGATCCGGAGCGGTCCCGTCCTCGCGGCCTCGGACAAATTCACCATCACCATTCAGGGCCGGGGCAGCCACGCGGCCTATCCCCACCTCTCGCGGGATCCCATCCTGGCCGCCGCCCACCTCGTCGCCGCCCTCCAGGGCGTCGTGAGCCGGAACGTGGAGCCTTTCGACGCGGCCGTCCTCTCGGTGACCCGCATCGAGGCAGGCGCGGCCTTCAACATCATTCCCGACGAGGCGCTCCTCCAAGGGACGCTGCGCACCCACCGCCCCGAGACGCGCGAGGCGGCCAAGCGGCGCATGGAGGAGACCATCCGCGGGATCGCCTCCGCCTTCGGGGTGGAGGCCCGTTTCGAGTTCGTGGCGGGCTACCCCGCACTCTCGAACCACGCCGCCGCTGCCGCCCTCATCGAGAGGGCGGCGCGGGGGGTGCTGGGAGAGGAGGGCCTCCGCGAGATGGCGCTCTCCATGGGGGCGGAGGATTTCTCCTTCATGGCACAGAGGTGCCCGGGGGCGATGTTCCGCGTGGGCGTCCGCAACGAGGCCCGCGGGATCGTCCACGGCCTTCACTCCAACCGCTTCGACCTGGACGAGGATGCCCTCCCCATCGGGGTCTCCGTGCTCGTCCAAGCCGCGCGCGAGTTTCTGGGGAATCGCCGGGCATACGCGACGTGACGGGCTTGCGCCTGTGGACGGGATGGAGCAAAACCCGTATAAGACGAGCCTCCGCAGATGGGGCCGGCCGGCCCCGCCGCGCCGCCGCACCTCAGAGTCCCCATCGTCTAGCCCGGCCCAGGACACCGGTCTTTCAAGCCGGCAACGGGGGTTCGAATCCCCCTGGGGACGCCAGTTTTATGGATGTATCGTTTTTGAGATCGATTATGGAGGGAGATGGGTTGAGCTTTAGCGTGGTCAAAGGTTCGAGCAACTTTGGGCTGGAGAGGGCACAATCACGGCAAAGCCCATTA
>CAYMWZ010000108.1:0-2335 GCA_964394385.1 uncultured Nitrospinaceae bacterium
CGCGCGACAACAGATGGATCGTCCCCTTGCGAAGGAGCCCGAGCGCAATCTTCTGAGAGCGCAAGAGATGGAGAGGCGCAAAATCGCGCGGGAACTGCATGATGAGGTGGGCCAAGATCTCACCGCGCTGAAGTTGAGTCTGCAGGCCCTAGGGAGTTCGAAAAGAGGCACATCCTTTCAGGAGAAGCGGGCCGAGAGCGAAAGGATTGTTGAAAAGGTACTGAAAAAAATACGTAACCTCTCGTTTAGCTTGCACGCGTCCGTCTTGGACGACCTTGGCTTGAAATCGGCATTGCGCTGGTATCTGGACCGCCAGAGCCGCCATGCGGGGATCAATGCGGAACTGGTTATGGATTCCGTTGATGACCGTCTCCCGAGGGAGGTCGAGATCGCGTGCTTCCGCGTCTCCCAGGAGGCCTTGACGAACGTGGTGAGGCACGCGCAGGCGAGCCGCGTAAAAGTGGAATTGCGGTTGGATGGCTCGACGCTGAATCTCACCGTTGCCGATGATGGAGTTGGGTTTGTGTTTCCCTTTGACGAGGAGGCCTCCTCCCCGGGAGAGAGTTTCGGCCTGCTCGGCATGCGGGAGCGCGCCCGGCTTGTCGGCGGCAGGGTGGAGATTGATTCGGCGCCGGGCAGAGGGACCACGCTCCGGGCGTATTTTCCGTTGACGGACTCCTCCTCGCCGGCTGATTGAGAAGAGGGCGTTTTGTGACGACTTCGGCGCTCCGCGTACTGTTGGCAGAAGATCATGGCCTCGTCAGGGCGGGGATCAGGTCGCTGTTGAAGGACATTCCCGGCGTGGAAGTGGTGGCTGAGGCGGGGGATGGCCGGGAGGCGCTGGAGAAGGCGCGATCGCATCCGCCGGACCTCGTTTTAATGGATATCGCCATGCCAGGCCTCAATGGGCTCGAGGCGGCAGCGCGCTTGAGCAAGGAGTGCCCGCACGTCCATGTTATCCTTCTTTCTATGTACGATAACGAAGAGTACGTTTTGCGGGCTCTTCGGGCCGGGGTCTCGGGGTATTTGCTGAAGGATGCCGCCACGGCCGAGCTGGAGCTGGCCATCCGGGCCGTGGCCCGCGGCGAGACTTATCTCAGCCCCTCCATCTCCAAGCGGGTCATCGACGACTACCTGTCCCGCGTTCGGCCGAAGGAGGGGCCCCTGGAGAGGCTGACTCCCCGTCAGCGCGAGGTGCTCCAGCTGCTGGCCGAGGGGAGATCCATGAAGGAAGTCGCGTCCTTGCTGAACGTGAGCGTAAAGACGGTGGAGACCCACCGCGCCCAGCTGATGGACCGCTTGGGCGTCCGCGACGTCCCCGGGCTGGTCCGCTGCGCGATGCGCCTGGGGCTGATTCCCCCCGAGGGGAAGCCCGAATTCGGGTTGGGCAGCTGACGGTTCTGGGAGACGGTTTCCCGCCTCGAAGTCTTCAGGTCATTTCCCATCAAATATAAATTATTTTAGTTCTTAAGATTCACAAATAAGTGCGAAAAATTAGGGGGATTTTTGCCGAAAATTCAGGTCTTTCCCGATACAAACCCCTGAAACTTCCCGGTATAAGCATTTCATGTTCTGTCTCATTTTGAATTAAGAGCCAGCCGCCGGCGCAGCCGCCTTCATTTCCCTTGCGTGGGGATCTCCCTTGCACATCGTTTCCCGCGGGGGATCGGGTTGCCAGGGAAACAGTTGAATATGTAAAATATTTGTAAATTATTTAAATATTGATTGACGGCGGATTGATTGACAGCAAAATGTGCTTTTCCTCCCGACCGTGAGGCATGACGCGATGCCCGATGAAGCGGAGAGTCCGCCCGCCCGACTGGTGGTCTTCACGATCGATGGCCAGCGCTACGGCCTTCCTCTCCCGAGGGTCGAGCGCGTCCTTCCGAACCTCGCCCTCTCCCCTCTTCCCAAGGCTCCCGACGTCGTTCTGGGCGCTTTCAACCTCCACGGGAAGATTCTCCCCGTTTTGGACATCCGCCGACGCTTCCATCTCCCGCGGCGGGATTACGCCGTGACGTCGCACCTCGTCATCGCCCGGATGGCGCGCCGGGTGGTGGCGCTGCCGGCGGACGAGGCGCTCGGGGTGATGGAGGTGAGCGCCCAGGCCATCGAGCCGCCGGGCTCCGTCGTGCCCGGCATCGGCCACGTGGCGGGAATCGTCGCCCTGCCGGACGGCCTCTTGATCATCCAGGATCTGGACGCCTTTTTCTCTTTGGATGAGGAGCGGCGGCTTGCGGAGGCACTGGAGGGGGCCCCGGGATGACGCCCGCCGCCTCGATCGATCGGCGTTCGCGGCAGCTCATCGCGGGCCGCCTGGGCTTGGACTTCGCCC
>CAYMWZ010000108.1:2345-8826 GCA_964394385.1 uncultured Nitrospinaceae bacterium
GAAGCCGCCGGGCGGATCTAGAGCGCGGCTTGATGCGCGCCTTGAAATCCTCCGCCCTCCCGTCGCTGGAGGCCTATCTGACGTGGCTGGAGTCCCTGCCGGAGGGGAGCCAGGAGTGGGGGCGCCTGGCCGGCCACCTCACGGTGGGGGAGACCTATTTCTTCCGCGACCAGGCCTCCGTCGAGGCGCTTGAGCGCGAGGTGCTTCCTTCGCTGATTGCCGCACGGCGCTCGGAGGGGAACCCCCGGCTCCGGGTCTGGAGCGCTGGCTGCGCCACCGGCGAGGAGGCGTACACCCTCGCCATTCTTTTGGATCGGCTTCTCCCCGACCGCGCTGCTTGGACCCTCACGGTTCTGGCCACGGACATCAATCTGGAAGCCATCGAGGCCGCCCGACGGGGGATCTATCGGGAATGGGCGCTCCGTGACACGCCGCGCTGGATCCGGGAGAGATATTTTCGCCCCCGGGGCTCGGGGGCCTTCGAGCTCGATCCGGAAATCCGGCGGATGGTCAGCTTCGCGCCCCTCAACCTGGCGACGGAGACGTATCCCGCGCTTCTCACCGACACGGTGTCCATGGATCTCATCCTCTGCCGGAACGTCCTCATGTACTTCACGCGGGGCGTCCAGCGGGCGGCGGCCGCCAGGCTCCGGGACGCCCTCGCGCCCGGAGGATGGCTCGTCGTGAGCCCGGCCGAAACCTCCGCCGTCCTCTTTCAACCCTTGGCGGCGGTCAATTTCCCGGGCGCCATCTTCTACCGCAAAGGACGCGCCGCCGGGCCCTCCTTTTGGGATCTCGTTTCGAGGAAGGAGGAGGCAGGGACGGCGGCCGCGCTCCCCGAGTTTCTGGAGCCGACGGAGGAGACCCTTCCGGAAATCCCCGCCGAATGGGTCCCGCCGCAATCGGCTCCGCCGCCGGCCCCGTCGGAGAAAGCTCCGGAATCGCTGCCCCTGGCCGAAGACCTCCTCGGCCGGGCCCGGGCCCTGGCGGGGGAGGGAAAGCTGGAGGAGGCGCGGCGGCTTTGTGAGGCCTCCCTGGCGCGGGAGCCGCTCGATCCCGACGCCCATCTCCTCCTGGCCGAGGTTTGCCAGGAGCAAGGAGAGGTTTTAAGCGCCCTCGCGGCCCTGGGGCGGGCCCTCTACCTGGAGTCAGATCTCGTCCCCGCTCACTTCCTCCTGGGCAGCCTTCTCTTTCGGCAGGGGGACCGCAGGCGCGGATGCCGCTCGATGGAGACCGTGACGCGCCTGCTCGCCTCCTCCCCCCGGGAGGCGGTGGTCCCCGGGAGCGGTGGCCTGACGGCCGGGAGGCTCCATGAGACGGCGCGGGCGTACCTGGAGCTGGAGTCCCTGGGCGGCCGTGAAGGCGGTCGGCAAGGCAGGAGGTTCCCAGGCGGTAGATGAAACGGGAGGCGCCAACCTTGCGCGCGGAAATTGACTGGGAGGAGATCAAGCGCCGCCTCGAGCGGAGCCGGAGGGTTTTGGAGGCGGCGGGCGAGCCTTCTGCCGAGGAGGCGAGCCGAATCCTGCGGGCCCGGGCGCGGGGCCTCGCCCGGCCCCGGGAGGAGGAGGCGGCGCCCGCCGAAGTCGTGGACCTCCTGGTCTTCGCTCTCGATGGGGAGCGGTACGGAATCGAGACCGCCCACGTCCTGGGGATGATCCCCCTCCGTGGGCTGGTTCCCGTGCCGTCTGCGCCCTCGTTCGTCCTGGGCCTGGTGAACCATCGGGGGCAGGCCCTCCCCGTCCTGGACCTGCGGGGGCTCTTCGAGCGGGCGGGAGAGCGGGCCGGGGAAGGGAGCCGGGTCGTGGTCGTCCAGGCCGGTGCGATGAACTTCGGCGTCCTGGCGGAGGAGGCGGCCGGGATCGTGCGCGTGAGCGCGGAGGAGCTGGCGCATCCCGCGTCTCCTCCGCGCGCGGGGCGCCAGCCCTTCCTCCGCGGGGTGACACGGGACTTGATTGGAATCTTGGACTTGGGCGCCCTGAGCCGGGACCCCCGAATCGCGGCCGGCGAAGGTGCCGGCTGAGCGGTGGATGGGAGGAAGGTCATGAAATGGTTTCTCGATTTGACGACGCGGACCAAGCTCTTCCTCGGTTTCGGGTTGATGGTCGTCCTGCTGGCCCTCATCGTCGGCACGGCGTACACGAGCATCGCGACGATGCGCTCCTCGCTGGAGACTCTCTCTCGAATCGATTTTACGAATGTTCGCGACCTCAAGGACATCCGGGCCAACCAGAATGGCATCCGGGCCGAAGCTCTGGAGATGCTCCTCCACCCCCGCGGCGCGGCGTTTGAAGATTCGCACCGGGAAATCAAGGAGCGTCATAAAGAGAATTCCGAGACGCTTCCGAAGCTCCTCGAGCGCAACAGGAACATCCCCCCGATCCTCGCGAAGCTGAATGAATTCATCGCCCTCCAAAAAGAATCGGCCGAGACGCGGGACGGGAAGGTCATTCCTCTCCTCTATGAGAGCAAGGTGGAGGAAGCGAAGCAACTGCTTCTCGGAGTCCAGGATCAGCAGAACAAACGGATGCGGGTCATCGTGGACCAACTGACGAGCGAAGTGGGAGGCCGCGCCCAGGCCGCCGTCGCTCAAGCCGAGGAAGGGGCGGCGCAGGCGATCCGAATCTTCCTGATCATAGGGATGGCCGCCATTGTGATAGCCGTGGTGGCCGTGGGAGGCCTAGGCCGCGCCATCGCCAATCCGCTTAAGCAAGTTTCGGGGGCGGCCCAGCGCGTGGCCTCGGGGGATTTGACCATCGTCCTGCCTTTGGACAACCGGATGGACGAGGTGGGAGTCCTCTCCCACACGTTCCGGACGATGCTGGACAATCTGCGCGCCTCGACGCGTGAGCTTCAGGATGGTGTGAACGTATTGGGTACATCGGCGGCGGAGATATTGGCGGCGACGACGCAGGTGGCCTCGGGGGCGGCGGAGACGGCGACGGCGGTGACGGAGACGACGACCACGGTGGAGGAGCTCAAGCAGACGGTCCAGGTGGCGAGCCAGAAGGCGAGGTATGTCTCTGAGAGCGCGCAGCGCTCGGTCCAGGTGTCGCAGACGGGCCGGAAGGCCGTGGAGGAGACGGTGGAGGGGATGGGCCGCATCCGGGAGCAGATGGAGTCGATCGCGGGGAGCATCGTTCGGCTGAGCGAGCAGAGCCAGGCGATTGGGGAGATCATTGCGACGGTGAACGACCTGGCGGAGCAGTCGAACCTTCTGGCCGTGAACGCCGCGATCGAGGCGGCGAAGGCGGGGGAGCACGGGCGGGGCTTTGGGGTGGTGGCGCAGGAGGTGAAGAGCCTGGCCGAGCAGTCGAAGCAGGCGACGGCCCAGGTGCGGGCGATTCTGAACGACATTCAGAGGGCGACCAGTGCGGCCGTGATGGCGACCGAGCAGGGGACGAAGGCGGTGGCGGCGGGGGCGAAGCAGTCCACCGAGGCGGGGGAATCGATTCGGCTTCTTGGGGAGAGCATCGCCGAGGCGGCGCAGGCGGCGACGCAGATTGCGGCGTCGAGCCAGCAGCAGTCGGCCGGCATCGAGCAGGTGGCCCTGGCGATGGAGAACATCAAGCAGGCGAGCGCCCAGAACGTGGCGAGCACCAAGCAGTCCGAGGCCGCGGCCCAGGACCTCAACCAACTGGGACAAAGGCTCAAACAGATGGCGGAGCGGTACAAGGTGGCATGAAGTTGTTCATGATACGCGCTCGGGTGGAAGTCGGGTGAACCGGCGGGAGGGAAGAGGAACATGAAATGGTTTCTTGAATTGACAATGCGGATCAGGCTCCTCGTCGGCTTCGGGCTGATGATTGTTCTTCTGGCCGTGGTGATCGGGGTAGCCTACGCGGTCATCACGGGGATGCGCTCCTCGCTGGAGACTCTCTCTCGAATCGATTTTACGAATGTTCGCGATCTCAAGGACATCAGGTCCAACCACAACGCCATCAGGGCGGCGATCCAGGAAATGCTGTCTCACCCCCGGGGCGCCGCGTTTGAAGAGTCCTATCAAGAGACCAAGGAACGCGCCAAGGAGAATTCCGCGCGGATCCCGAAGCTTCTTGAGCGGAACAAGCACAATTCTTCTATCATCGCGCAACTGAATGAGCTTATCGCTGTCCAAAAAGAATTCGCCGACACGCGGGAAACAAGGGTTATTCCCCTCATTGCCGAGGGCAAGGTCGAGGATGCGAGACAGCTCGCACTCGGAATCCTGAGGCAGCAGGACCGCAAGATGCGCGGCATCGCAGATGGATTGGTGAGCAAGGAGGAGGCCCGGACCGAAGAGGCCGCGCGCCGGGCGGAAGAGGAAGCCGCCTGGGCGCTTCGCTTTTTCCTTGGTCTTGGGATCGTTGCTTTTCTCGTGGGAGGGGGTTTCTCGGGAGGGGTGATTCGGGCGTTTCGGGAGTCTTCGCGTGAGCTCCGGGATGGTGTGAACGTATTGGGTACATCGGCGGCGGAGATATTGGCGGCGACGACGCAGGTGGCCTCGGGGGCGGCGGAGACGGCGACGGCGGTGACGGAGACGACGACCACGGTGGAGGAGCTCAAGCAGACGGTCCAGGTGGCGAGCCAGAAGGCGAGGTATGTCTCTGAGAGCGCGCAGCGCTCGGTCCAGGTGTCGCAGACGGGCCGGAAGGCCGTGGAGGAGACGGTGGAGGGGATGGGCCGCATCCGGGAGCAGATGGAGTCGATCGCGGGGAGCATCGTTCGGCTGAGCGAGCAGAGCCAGGCGATTGGGGAGATCATTGCGACGGTGAACGACCTGGCGGAGCAGTCGAACCTTCTGGCCGTGAACGCCGCGATCGAGGCGGCGAAGGCGGGGGAGCACGGGCGGGGCTTTGGGGTGGTGGCGCAGGAGGTGAAGAGCCTGGCCGAGCAGTCGAAGCAGGCGACGGCCCAGGTGCGGGCGATTCTGAACGACATTCAGAGGGCGACCAGTGCGGCCGTGATGGCGACCGAGCAGGGGACGAAGGCGGTGGCGGCGGGGGCGAAGCAGTCCACCGAGGCGGGGGAATCGATTCGGCTTCTTGGGGAGAGCATCGCCGAGGCGGCGCAGGCGGCGACGCAGATTGCGGCGTCGAGCCAGCAGCAGTCGGCCGGCATCGAGCAGGTGGCCCTGGCGATGGAGAACATCAAGCAGGCGAGCGCCCAGAACGTGGCGAGCACCAAGCAGTCCGAGGCCGCGGCCCAGGACCTCAACCAACTGGGACAAAGGCTCAAACAGATGGCGGAGAAGCTGTAGCCTGTGACGGGGATATCCGCGGTCTGCCGTTTGGGCAATCGCCAGTAGCGGATGGTGCCTCCAGAGAGGGCGGCCATGACGGAGCGAAACGCAGACATCAGGGCGCGGCTGCTGGCCACCTTCCAGGTGGAGGCCGAGGAGCACCTCCAGGCGATCGCGGCGGACTTCTCCGCCCTGGAGCGCGGCCTCCCCCCCTCCCAGGCCCGCGAGGTGGTGGAGGCGGCGTTTCGGGAAATGCACACGCTCAAGGGGGCGGCGCGCTCCGTCGGCCTGTCCAATGTGGAGGCCATCTGCGGGGCCTGCGAGTCGCTCTTGAGCCGGATGGCGAGGGGCCATCTTCCCATCGGCCGGCCCCTCCTTGGTCTCCTCCAGGAGGCCGCCGACGCCGTCGCGCGCTTGGTCGGAGGCGGCGGCGAGCCCCTCCCCCTGGGCGACTTGGTGGACCGCATGGATCGCGCTTCGGCGGAGTCCGCGGCCGAGGCTCAGGCGCCCGCCGAGGCCCCCGAGCCTCCGCCCGCGGAGCCCGGAGCGAGGGGGATTGTGGCGCAGGTCTCGGACATCATCCGGGTGGACGCCGCCAAGCTGGATTCGCTCTTCGTCCAGGGCGAGGCTCTCCTGGTCTCCAAGCTGGCCGCTGGCGAACGCGTGCGGGAGGCGAGGGCTTTCGTCGAGGCGCTGTCGGGTTGCCTGGCCGCCCTCAAGGGGGATTCGCACCGCGGGCCCTCGGGGGCCCCCGCCGGAGCCCCGGCCCGGGAGGCGGCCGCAGAATCCGCACTCCGGGCGGCGGTTGCCCGGGCGCGGGAGATGCTCGCCCGCGCGGTCCAGGACGAACGCGCGATCGCCGGGGCGGTCGACGGCCTGCTCGATGAGATGCGGCGCATACGGATGACCCCGGCCTCGGCCGTCCTGGACCTCTTCCCGCGGATGGTGCGGGATCTGGCCCGGGCGCAAGGGAAGGAGGTCGAGTGGGCGGCCTATGGAACGGGCCTTGAGGTGGACCGGAAGGTCCTCGAGGCGATGAAGGAGCCCCTCATCCACTTGGTGCGGAACGCCCTGGACCACGGAATCGAGCTCCCGGCGGAGCGGGAGCGGGCGGGCAAGGCGCGGGGCGGGCGCGTGACGGTCGCGGTTCGGTTGCTGGAAGGGGGGCGGTTCGAGATCCGCGTCGAGGACGATGGGCGCGGGATCGACCTCGGCCGGGTCCGGCTGGAGGCCGTCCGCGCCCGCCTCGTGACCCAAGAGGAG
>CAYMWZ010000109.1:0-8810 GCA_964394385.1 uncultured Nitrospinaceae bacterium
AAATTTCGGGGGCTCTTGCCCTGGGGGCGTTCCTCGTGTTCGCTCGGAGGGCATTTGGGGATAGGGAGCCGCCGCCCGTCATGCTGAGCGGAGCGAAGCATCTTCGTGAGCGGCGAACCGCGTAGATCCTTCGCTTCGCTCAGGATGACAAGGTGCGGTCGCCCCCGCGTTTTCCAGGGGGGGGCCGGGCGGCCCGGCCGCGCGGAAAAACTCGGCCTGCTTGAGCAGGCGGCTTGAGGGAGAATAACGTCAACTTCGTGTCCAACAAACCGGGGGCGATACAGGGCGAGATCACCATGGCGAACGAGGTCTTGGAAGAGAAGATCGAGCGCCTGGAGGGGGGCCGCCCTTTGGGGGGGCGGAGGCTGAGGCGATGAGCCGCCCCCGCCGCGCACCAGCGCGCAACTCCCGTAGCTGACCTCTGGCCCCTCTGGCCTATATTCCTCCCGCGGGCGGATTTTGCCGCCGGGAGGAGGAGTGCGGATGGAGGAGGAGAAGGTTCGGGCGAAGGCGGAAGAGAAGCCGGGCCGGGGGCCCGACCGCGGGCCCCGTGAGGGACGATGGCGGAGGGAGGTTTCTTAAAAGTTTGTGTTTCGCTTGACGAGATCAGGGGGTTCCGCGGAATTCAGGGAGTTTACGGGAGAAAAAATGGGTGAGGCGGCCTGAGCTCCCGTTTGGCGCAGGGCGCGCGTGCCCTTATCCTCTCCGCATGGAGCCGCCGCGCGGAAGGGAAAGATGAGAGTCCTCCTCCGCCCCCTGGCCTGGCTGGCGGCCCTGGCGCTGCTCCCCGCCTGCTGGGCGGCCACGGCGGCCCTGGCGCGGACGCTGCCCGAGGCGTTCCTGCGCCCGGGGGGATCGATCCTCACGCCCGAGGGGTGGGCCCTCCTGGGCGGGGCCCTCCTCTACGCCCTCTGGCACCGCGTGAGGCCCCCCGAGTTCCTCTACACCTTCGCCCACGAGCTGACGCATCTCCTCTTCGCCCTCCTCTGGGGCAAGCGGGTGAGCCGCTTCGAGGTCTCGCGGGGGAGCGGCGAGGTGGCGCTGAGCGGGACGAACCCCCTCATCACCCTGGCGCCCTATTTCTTCCCCCTGCCCGCGGCGGGGGTGCTCCTCCTGGGGACCCTCGCCGAGTGGGCCTGGGGGGAGCCCCGCCTCCGCCTGGGGACGGCCGCCCTCGCGGGCCTGGCCCTGGCCCTCCACGTGGGGATGACCTGGCGGGCGCTCGGCTCGGCCCAGCCCGACATCGAGCGCGGGGGGCGGCTCTTCTCGTGGGCCGTGATCTACCTGGCCGGGGCCCTCTTCGTCGGGGGGGCCGCCCTCTGGGCGGCGGGGGGAGGCGGGGCGCTCCTCGCCTTCGGCCGGCGGCTGGGGGAGGAGATCTTTTGGGCCTACGCCTGGGCGGGGCCGCGCCTCCTCGAGGCGCTCGACCGGGGGGCGGCGTGGGTGAGTGAGCGGTGGGGGGCGTGATGAGGCGGGGGCTCTTGGGCCTCGCCCTCCTGGCCGCCCTCGCGGGGGGGTGCGCCTACGACGTGCGCCGGGAGGCCGAGTCCCCCGCGCCCGGCCGCCTCGCCCGCCTGCGCCGGGTGGCGGTGGCCCCCTTCCGCTACGAGAACGACTGGACGGGCTACTTCCGGGACATCTACCGGCGGGCGGGGGCCGCGCCTCCGCCCGAGCGCAAGGCCGAGCGGATCGAGGCCACGTTTCTCCTCGAGGACGCCCTCGCCGGGCGGGGCTACGAGTTGGTTGAGTGGCCCGGGGGGGAGCCGGCGCCCGGGGGGGAGGGGGCGGCGGCCCTCAAAGACCTCCCCGCCCTCCTCCGGGGGGCCGGGGCGGAGGCGGCCCTCCTCGCCCGCGGGGGGAGCCGCTGCGAGAGCCTGGATCTCTGCACGGCCTGGGTCGAGCTCCGCCTCGTCGAGGCGGCCGGGGGGCGGGTCGTCTGGCGGGCCGAGGGCTCGGCCGCGACGCTCTTCGCCCAAGGGGACGAGATGCGGGCCGCCGTCCAGGGGGCGCTCTCCGCCCTGCCCGGCCCGCCGGAGGGCAGGTGACGATTTGTCCGCACCCATGGAGGGGGTAGTGATCTATTTTGCGAAATGCCGTGAGTGGGTGGCGGCTGAGATACACGCTGAGCCTTAAAGATTTTTTAAGAGTTCTACTAAGTCTATGGTCTTCAGGGGAGAGGTAACAAAGAAAACATTGGCAGACCTGGGATAGCCAATCCTTCTTTCAATGGAAAAAGGATTTGTCCTCAATCTTTGCTCCTCCAACCCTTCGTTAGTTATAGTAAAACCAGAAACCTCGGAAGACACTTTTCCATACTCGTATGTTCCAATCATTTGTTCTATCTTCTTTGATATTTTCTCACCCAATTCAAATTTCCAAGCAAGATTCTCGCCCAATTGGACCTCTAATTGGGTAAGGTATACATTTTCAACGGGGATAATATCGTGAATTCTATATTTAAACTCTTCAACTCCCCATTCTGTTATGTCATCCAAGAACAAACTTAGATTTTCTGCGGTTGTTTGGCCTTCGGCTTGAAGTCCATTGCTGAAAAACTGGAATTTATCAATAACCATTTGATCTATTGATTCAACTTTCCCGCTCTCGTTGATTTGAATCAATTTCTCATTGACGAATTTGCCATGCAAAAAGGTTACCCCTTTTATAGGATCACATTCCTCCAACCTTTGCGGGACCTGCAAGAATTCATATCTTGCCTGCACGGCCTTTATGACGTCGCCCAAATAGGCGCCTCGCATAGGAAGATTTATCGGCCTCAATCTTACGGTTTGTGCGTTAATAATTGAAATGATTTTCATGATGTTTCGGCCCTTTGGATTGGAAGAGCATCTCGAAGTCCACCTTGAGCTTCACTTCTTGGTCTAAAATGAAATGGTTGCTCTTGCGTCTTTGGCCTAGCTAGTGCGCTCGCCACACCACCTTGTTCCTTGGGCAAAAGCGGATTGGGCATTTTCGATACGGAAGGAATTGCATATTGCACCGAATCGCGTTGGACCTCCGCCTCGCCTTCAGTCAGGGCTTCGTGATACGGATCATGGTCATAGTCCGGAACGGCCATTGATCCTGGAGTCATGCTAGCATTCCATTTCGCCAGCTCTCCGAACGAAACGAAACATACGAGTAAACCAACATCAAACGCGGAGGCCAATCTTTTTAAAGTCTTGAGGCTATAGTTTTGATACTCAGGATTCTCAAGTGCCGAGATTCTTGTCTGCGCCATATTGCATTTTTGGGCCAAATCTATCTGATTCCATTTCCTACTCTCACGAATGGAACAAATCTGTGCTGCGATCACCGCTCCAATATTTTCGGAGACGAAAAAATCACGAGCATCCTTGTCTTTAAACGTCGAAAAGATTTGTTTTCTAATCGTATTGATGTTCACGGATAACCTCTCTGCCGAACTCTAAGAAAGTTGCCAATCTATTGGTAGCCGTTTCAATTTCTCCGGGAGGAATTCTCCAGCCCTTTTCAATTGCTCCTGCTAAAATTGTGAACTCGTGTCGTCTCGGACCAAACCAACCAA
The DNA here is from genome assembly GCA_964394385.1 of uncultured Nitrospinaceae bacterium. Classification (GTDB taxonomy): domain Bacteria; phylum UBA8248; class UBA8248; order UBA8248; family UBA8248; genus CAYMWZ01. Next base: position 3,548 of record CAYMWZ010000109.1, read on the forward strand.
GAGGGCGATACTGCACATTTTGATACCTAATTCGTAGCTCCATTAAGCCCCTTACTCCTTTGTATAACTTGGCATAGGTTTCGGGCCAAATTTCTAAATTCCTCATGGTCCCGAGGCGAATGTTAATTTTTTGCTTCGCCTTTGAGGGAATTGAGTTCAACCATTCCTCAACGACATTTCGACCCCGATGGTCCACAAAATCATAGAAAGTCCACCCTTGAAACGAAGTCAACTCTCTGCTCATAATATTATTACAAAAATATTATATTTCAAGCCCCACCCCCTTGACTTGATATAATAAAAATATTATATTTGAGCAAGAAACAGCAGTTGTTGGGGAAAAAGTTATTTGTTTGAAGGGGTTTTATGGGAGAGGGATGGGAGATGGTTCTCCCTGGCGATTTAGGTCCGTACAGTATCCTTGGCGGGGTATGTGGTTCGATTCCACCCCTCTCCGCTTCATTATTTGCGTTTTTGTGGGCTTCGCAGGTGCGTGAACACCCGCGAAGCCCTAGGTGACACCGCTCGGGAGTGGCCCCCGAACATGCGTACACCCATCGGTCAATCTAATCTGCTAAAGATCGTTGGTCAAGCGCCGTTTTCGGGCCATTTCCGGGCATTCTCGGGAGTGGCCCCCGATGAACGTCCTGCCCGTTGAGCGAAGAATCCAGATTTTGCAGGGTCTTTTGGAAGGCTCCAGCATCCGAAGCATCTCCCGCCTCACGGGAACCCACATCGTGACCATCCTCCGGCTCCTCCGGGAGGCGGGGGTCCGGTGCGCTGAATTGATGGATGAGAAGATGCGGGGCATCCGGCCCGAGGCCATCCAGTGCGATGAGATTTGGACGTACTGCAAAAAGAAGGACGCCCGGCTCACCTGGAACGATCCTCCCGAGGTCGGGAGCCAGTTCGTTTTTGTGGCCCTGGAAGCCCAAACCAAGCTGATCCCCTGCTTCCTCCTCGGCCAGCGGAACGAGATGACCACCTACCGCTTCATGGCGGATTTGAGAAAGCGCACGGTGGGGCGCTACCAGATTACCACGGATGCCTTCGCACCCTACCACAGCGCCGTGGCCCTCACCTTCGGGGGCCTCAACGTGGACTACGCTCAGCTAGTCAAGTCTTTCCGGCGGAACGGGCATCCGAAGGCCGAAAGCTACTCACCATCAAAATTCGTGAGAACAAAGCCCGTGATTTTCTACGGCAACCCGGACCCCAAGAAGATTTCCACCAGCTACGTCGAGCGCCAGAATTTGAGCATGCGGACCCACCTCCGGAGGCTCACGCGGCTAAGCCTGGGTTTCAGCAAGAAATGGGAGAACCTGTGGGCCATGCTCGCCGTCTATTTTTGCTGGTACAATCTCGGACGGGCTCATCTGAGTTTGGGGGGAAAGACCCCGGCGATGGCGGCGGGGCTGACTGACCACCCCTGGACGCTGGCCGAGATCATGGGGTGGGAGACAAATGGTCACTTGTCAAAATAGATCACTACCATGGAGGGGGTGGTGACATTTTGGCAATTTGCCCGGGCGGGGGGGCGGGAAATTTTCTGCCTTTTCAATTGTTTGTAGGGATGAAGGCCCTGGTATGGGGCTTGCACTTTTAGGGGTTGCTGGGCGGGGCGTTCTTAGGCGGCACGCCTTGCCTGGCAGGCGCGAGGAGTGGCCGATCGGGTCGGCGCTCCTCCGCCACAGCCTCATCGAATCCTCCTCCCGGCGACGGGAGGAGGATTTTTTTCCTCCCCCCGCGGGGGCCTCGCCCCCGGGCCGGGTTTCCGATTTCTCCCCCTTTGTTTTATGGTAGGTGGGCATTTCCTCCCGGCCCCCTCGGGGCGGCCGGGGCGTGCATTCTCTATCCTGCGGGAAAAGGAGGAACGATGGCTGGGGACAAGGTGCGTCTGGCTTCGGTCGGCCTCGGCTGGTGGGGGGGCGTCCTCGCGGAGGCCGTCAAGCGCAGCGGGGCGGGCGAGGTCGTCGCCTGCTTCGCCCGGAGCGAGGAGGCGCGGCGGGCGTTTTCTCAAAAGCACGGCGGCCGCGCGGCCGGGAGCTATGAGGAGGTGCTGAAGAGCCCCGAGGTGGAGGGGATCCTCCTCGCCACGCCCCACTCCACCCACGCGGACCTCATCTGCCAGGCGGCCTCGGCCGGGAAGCACGTCTTCGTCGAGAAGCCCCTCACCTTGACCGTGGCCGAGGGCAAGCGCGCCGTCCAGGCCGCCGAAAAGGCGAAGGTCGCCCTCCAGGTGGGCCACCACCGCCGCCGCCAGGGGGCGACCCGGCGCATCCGCGAGATGATCGACAAGGGGGAGCTCGGGATGATCCACCAGCTCGAGGCGAACCTCTCCCTCCACATGGGCCAGACCCCCCGGCCGGGGTGGCGGAGCGATCCCAAGGAGTCCCCCGCCGGGGCCATGACCGGGCTCGGCGTCCACATGGTGGACAACCTCCACTACCTGGCCGGGCGGGTGAAGCGCCTGGCCGCGTTTTCCAAGCGGCTCCTGGGCAAGAGCGCGCTCGACGACACGACGGGCATCGTCCTCGAGTTCGAGAAGGGCCCCCTCGGCTACATCGGGACCACCTACGTCATCCCCAAGATCTGCGTCACCGCGGCCTTCGGCACCGAGGCCAACGCCTGGAGCGAGGAGGAGGGGGGGAAGCTCTACGTCGCAAAGAAGGGCGAGGACGCCAGGACCTCCCTCCCCGTCCAGGGCGTCGACCCCCTGGCCGACGAGCTGGCCGAGTTCGCCCGCTGCATCCAGGGGAAGGCCAAGCCCGAGACCGGCGGCCCGGAGGGGCTCGAGGTGGTGGCCGTCCTCCAGTCCATCATCGAGAGCGCCACGACGGGCCGGCTGGTCGAGGTGGACACCTTCCGCCGGAGTTGACTCCTCCCCGCCGCCGGGCGGAGGGCGCCCCCCTCTCCCGGCGGAGGGGTCCCATGTGGAGGTGCTGATGCCCCAGATGAACTATGTCGGGAACTCCCCGACGAAAGCGGACGCCCTCGCCAAGGCGGTGGGCGACACCCTCTACGGCGACGACTTCCATCTTCCCGGCGAGATCTACGGGAAGGTCGTCCGCGCGGCGATGACCCCCGCGCGGATCAAGAAGGTCGACGCCAGCAAGGCCCTGGCGCTCCCCGGCGTCCACTGTGTTCTCACGGCCAAGGACATCCCCGGCGTGAACGCGGGCCGCTACCCCGACTATCCCGTCCTCGCCGAGGACGTGGTGCGCGACATCGGGGACGCCGTGGCCCTCGTCGCCGCCGAGACGAAGGACCTCGCCGAGGAGGCGGCGCGCCGGGTGAAGGTCCACTACGAGGCCCTCCCGGGCGCCTACGACTTCATGAACCTCGAGGGGAAGGTCCTCTGCGACTGGCGCACCGAGAAGGGGGACGTCGAGGCCGGCTTCCGCCAGGCGCACGCCGTCGTCGAGAACGTCTACTTCTCGGCCTGCCTGGACCACGGCTTCATCGAGCCCGAGGGGGGCGTCGCCTGGGTGGACGAGCGCGGGGTGGTGAACGTCCGGGTGCCCACCCAGACCATCGAGAACTACCAGAAGGTGGCCAGCTTCCTCGGCCTGCCCGCCAGCCGGGTGCGCTACGAGTGCCCCATGCTGGGGGGCGCCTTCGGCGGGAAGGAGCACCCCCTCCTGGGGGCCTTCCTCGCCCTCCTCGCGGTCAGGACGGGCCGCCCCGTGCGGATGGCCTACACGCGCGAGGAGACCATGAACACGGGGAGCAAGCGCCACCCCTTCCTGATGCGCTACCGGACGGGGGCCACCCGCGAGGGCAAGCTCCTCGCGGTCGAGGTGGACATCCTGGCCGACGCGGGGGCCTACGCCTCGAACAGCAAGGGCCTGGTGCTGGGGGCGCTCTGCATCAGCGGGGGCCCCTACGAGATCCCCAACGCCCGGGGGCGCGCGCGCGCCGTCCTCACCAACAACCCCTTCACCGAGGCCATGCGGGGCGTGGGGGCGAACCAGGTGTGCTTCGCCTACGAGGCCCAGATGGACGAGCTGGCCGCCCGCCTGGGGATGGATCCCCTGGAGCTGCGCCGCAGGAACCTCATCCGGAAGGGCGGCACCCTCATGCAGAGGCAGCCCGTCCCCTCGCGGGTGATGCTCCCCGAGATGCTGGAGCGGGTCCAGCGGGCGGTCGGCCGCTCGGCCGGGCGCGTCCCGGAGAAGGACCACGGCCCCTGGCGCGCGGGGGTGGGCTTCGTCGCCAACCTGGGCGGCTACGGCCGGCCCCGGATGGAGGGGGAGGCCTACGTCTCCCTCGAGGACGACGGCAGCGTGAACCTGCGCTGCGGGGCCTCGGACGTGGGCGCGGGCCAGACCCACGCCTACCGCCAGATCGCGGCCGAGGCGGTGGGGGTGCCCCTGGAGAAGGTCACCGTCGTGATGTCGGACTCCCACGTCACCCCCCTCTGCGGCATCACGGCCGGGAGCCGGCAGACCCTGATCTCGGGGGGCGCGGCCTACCGGGCGGGCACGGAGCTGAGGCGGCGCCTCTTCCAGGGGGCGGCCGAGCTCCTCGAGGCGGCCCCCCAGGACCTCGAGATCCGCCAGGGCCGGATCTTCGTCCGCGGGGCCGAGGAGCGCGGCGTCTCGGTGGCCCAGGCGGTCAAGCGGTGCAAGGAGATGAACCTCCCCATGCACGACACCGGCAAGATAGCCCTGGGCGTCCACACCTACGAGGGGAACGAGCAGTACGGCGACCCCGGCGGCTGGATGGACTACACCTTCGGCGTCCACGCGGCCGAGGTCGAGGTGAACACCGAGACGGGCGAGGTGCGCCTCCTCAACTACTGGGCCAGCCACGACGTGGGCCAGGCGATCAACGTCCAGCACGTCGAGGGCCAGTTCGAGGGAGGCGCCATGATGGGCATCGGCCACGCGCTCAGCGAGGAGGTCGTCACCCGGCGGGGCGCCCTCTTGAACAGCGAGTTCCACGGCTACCTCATCCCCACCGCCGAGGAGACCCCCGGCTGGGCGAACGTCATCGTGGAGTCCGGCGAGGGGCTGGGCCCCTACGGGGCGAAGGGAATCGGCGAGCCCCCCTGCACCGCCGCGGCCGCCGCCGTCGCCTGCGCCGTGGGCCAGGCGGTCGGCGCGCGGATCAGGCGCATCCCCATCACCCCCGACCACGTGCTGGAGGTGATGGGCAAGCTCAAGCGGAAGGGTGGAGGGGACGGGAAGGGGCGGTAGCGAGGTACAGCGCAGCGAGCAGGTCGGCCCCGCCGGAAGGCGGGGCCGCTTTTTAGGGGGGG
>CAYMWZ010000110.1:0-8809 GCA_964394385.1 uncultured Nitrospinaceae bacterium
ATTCTTCTTATAATAACAGAGTTATTATAAAATGTAAAGGTCTATTTTCGATAAAAAGAGGCCCTCGGCGCGGGTGCGCGTCGAGGGCGATCTGATTTCGGGAGGCGGCTCTCAGCCGATCTTGAGATGCGGAAACTTCTCCATGTGCGCGAGAAATTTCTGCACCTGCGCGATCATGCCGGGAAAGATCTTATCTACGAGCTTGCGCTCGTCCATGAGCTGGCGAATGCGCTCCAGGCCGAGGAAGGCCGAGTGCCCCTCGTTCATGTGGCACACCACCGGGGGGAGCCCCAGTTTGTGGAGAAGCCGCACGCCACCCATCCCGAGGAGGATTTCCTGGCGGATTCGGTTTTCCATGTCCCCCCCGTAGAGGGCGAGGGTGACCTCGCGCAGGAAAGGCGGGTTGTCGGGCAAGTTGGCGTCCATGAGGAAGATGGGCACCCGCCCCACCTGGACGCGCCAGATTTGGGCCCGGAGGGTTCCGTCGGGAAAGGTGGCCTCCATCGTGATGGGGTTCCCATCTGAATCCCGCTCGAGGCGCAGGCACATGTTGTGGAAGTCGTTGTCGGGGTAGCGTTCCTGCTGCCATCCGTCGGCGCTGAGGTATTGGCGGAAGTATCCTTGCTGGTACAGCAGGCCCACCCCGACGAGGGGGAGGCCCAGATCGCTCGCGGACTTCATGTGGTCGCCGGCCAGGAGGCCCAGCCCGCCCGAATAGTTCGGAATCGACTCGGTCAGGCCGAACTCCATGCTGAAGTAGGCGATGCGGAGGTCCGGGATGCCTCCTTCCCCGAAGGTGCGCTGATACCAGCGGGGCTCGGTCATGTAGGTGCGAAGCTCCTGGAGGACGCTTTTGAGCTCGCTGAGAATCCCCTCGTCGCGAGCGGCTTCGTTCAGGGTCTTTTGAGAGAGCCGGCCCAGCATGCGGACGGGGTTGTGGTAGGTGGCCTCCCATTCGTCCCCTCCCAGCTGGGCGAACAGGGCGCGGGCCCGGGCGCTCCAGTCGAAGGCGATGTTGTGGGCGATCTCCTCCAGATCCCTGAGCGCGGGCGGCAGGGTGGGGACCACTTGGAAAGAGAGAACGGTGTTCATGGGCCTCTCTTCGGGCGATGGTGGGTGGTGGGCCGTGTGGAGAGCCCGCCTCCCCGGCCGGTGGCTGGGCGCCCCTTGGGAGATCTATCTCTCCCCGGACAGACCGTAAGCTCCTTTTTCCCGCAGGGCCACGTTCGGCCCCGGTGGGGCGTATATGACGAGGTACTTGAGGGGCGCCCCGCCCGTGCTGCTCACTTGGTGCAGCGCCCCCGGGGGGACGAAGACGGCGTCGCCCGGTTCAACCGGGATCCGCTCCCCATCGACGGTGATGATGCCCGATCCGCTCAAAATATAGAAGGCGTGCTCTTCGGCCTCGTGCTTGTGGGCCGAGGACGAGAGGCCTGGGTCGAATTCATTGACCAACAGGGCGAATTTCTTTGCCCCCACGCTCTCCTCATCCAGGAGGATGCGGAACAGGCTCCTCCCCCCGCGGACCGGAAGGGGGCCCGAGGCGGCTTCGCCCGGGCGGACGCGCAACGGCTTGGGGTTCACGCTCTCTCCTCCGCGCATTGGCGGTACATGTGGTGGAGCGGCCCGCGGCCCTTGCCGAGGGGGAGGGCGTGTTCGATGGCGCCCTGTATGTATGCCTTCGCTTCAGCCACGGCCTCCCGCACGGGCTTTCCCAGGGCGAGGCCCGCGGCGATGGCCGAGGAGAGGGTGCATCCGGTGCCGTGGGTGTGGGGGGTCGCCACGTGGCGCCCTTCAAAGACCAGCGTCTCGCTTCCGTCGTAGAGGACATCGGCCGCCCCGCGCGTGATGTGCCCCCCCTTGAGGAGGACGCACCGCGCGCCCAGCGCGTGGAGGCTGCGGGCAGCCGCCTTCATGTCCTCGAGGTTTCCGACCCGCTTCCCTTGGAGGAGGTCGCTGGCCTCCTCGACGTTGGGGGTGACGACCTCCGCCAGCGGGAAGAGCAGCCGGACGAGCGCCTCGCGCGCCTCCGGGGCGAGGAGGCGGTCGCCGCTTTTGGCCACCATGACGGGGTCGAGGACGAGGTGGGGCAACCGGTGCTGGGCGATCTTGCGAGCCACCACCTCGATGACCTCCGAGGTCGCGAGCATGCCCACCTTGGCGGCCGCGACGGGCAGGTCAGAGCAAACCGAGTCGAATTGCTGGGCGATGAATTCAACCGGAACCGGGTGGACGCCCTGGACGCCCACGGTGTTCTGGGCGGTCAGGGCGGTCAGCACGGTGGCGCCGAAGACGCCGAAGGCGGAGAAGGTCTTCAGATCGGCCTGAATGCCGGCCCCTCCGCCGGAGTCGGAGCCAGCAATGGCGAGAGCCACGGGGGGGAGATGGTCGGCCGGCTCAGATCCCAAGGGCGCTTCCTTTCCCGAACGGGGCGCGGCGCACCCCCGGCCTTCTCCCGGAGGTGTGGGGGCAGAGGGCCAAAAACCCGCGCCGGAGCTTCTTTTGCCCCTCTGCCTCCTTGTGGGCGGACTGTATCATTTCACGAAGAAAGTGAAAATCTTGTCTCTTTTGACTCCTGACCGCCAGCCAAATCGGAGGGGGAAATTTGATTTGGGATTCAATTCGCCTGAAATTCTTGACAAAATTGTTTGGGAATTATATTTTGTGGCCTGCGATTGATGGTTGGCCACTGCTCGGGGGAGGTGCTGATCGCGATGGCGCTGGGCACACGGGGCCGCCCCTCGCAAATCCTACGGGCGCTCCCCAACATTTTGGAGGGCATCGGGGGCACCCCTTTGGTCCAGCTTGGGCGCCTGCCCGACCCCAAGGGGGCGCGGATCTACGCCAAGCTGGAGCAGTTCAACCCCGGCGGCAGCGTGAAGGATCGCATCGCCTTGAGCATGATCCTGGACGCCGAGCGGCGGGGGCTCCTCGAGCCGGGGGGGACCATCGTTGAGCCGACGAGCGGCAACACCGGCATCGGCTTGGCCATGGTGGGCGCCGTCCGGGGCTACCGGGTGATCATCGTCCTCAGCGAGAGCATGAGCCACGAGCGCCACTCCCTCCTCACCAGCTACGGCGCCGAGGTGGTTTTCAGCTCGGGCGAGGGCGGGATGTTGGGATCGGTTCTCAAGGCGGAGGAGATTTTGGCCGAGCACCCTGACTACTTCATGCCTCAGCAGTTCAACAACCCGGCCAATCCCGAGATCCACCGCCGCACCACGGCCCGCGAGGTTCTCCGCGACATGGGGGCCCAGCCGGTGGATGCCTTCGTCGCCGGAGTGGGCACGGGAGGAACCATCACCGGCGTGGGCGAGGTGCTCAAGGCCAAGCGGCCCAAGACCCGTGTGGTGGGCGTCGAGCCCGCGGCCTCGGCGGTGCTCTCGGGCGGAGAGGCCGGCCCGCATCAGATTCAGGGCATCGGGGCGGGTTTCGTCCCGCGGGTGTTGAACCGCGGCATCATCGACCAGCTGGAGAAGGTGACCGATCAGGAAGCCTACGATCACGCCAAGGCCCTCTGCCGGGAGGAGGGCATCGCCGCGGGGATCTCCTCGGGCGCCGCCGTCTGTGCCGCCCTGCGCGTGGCGCGGGAGATGTCCCCCGACGAGAACGTGGTCGTGGTGCTGCCCGACGGGGCCGAGAGGTACTTTAGTTTGGAGCCCTATTTCCGCTGAGGGGATTGTTCGTTCGTCCGCCGGTTCTTCGCCTCAGGCGGCTGCCGGAGGCGGGCTCAGCACGGCCACTCGAAGGGAGAGCGCGATGTCGGTAGTGGTTCGAATCCCCACCCCCCTCCAGGAGTTCACCCAGCAGAAGGACGCGGTGGAGGTCGAGGGCGGGACCGTGAAGGAAGTCCTGGCGAGCCTGGACCGGAAATACGCGGGAATCCGCCAACGCATCTATGACGAGGAGGGGAAGCTGCGGCGGTTCGTCAACATCTATGTGAACCAGGAGGACATCCGCTTCCTCCAGGGGGAGGGCACGCGGGTGAAGGCAGGCGACGAGGTGTCCATCGTGCCGGCCATCGCGGGAGGACATTGAACCCCTCGGCGGCGAGAGGGGGGGCCGGAGAGGCCTCGTTCCTTGAGCTGACGGAAGGCGCAGATCCAGCGTTCCAGCCGTCACGTTCTCCCGCCTCAAGTTAGGAGGGCGCAGCAGAAGGTGGTTTGGATGAGATTCCGGCGGAGGGAGAAGGGGGAGCCCCTTCTCGCGGCCCCCTCGGAGGTCGCGCTGGCCGCGGCCGCCCCTCGGGTCCTCCTCCGGCGCGAGTCTCCGGTGGGGTCGACCGCGCAGGCCCGATTTGGTCTTTTGCGGGGCCGCCCTCGGGCGGCGCCGCGGTGAAGGATGCCCCGGCCCTCCGGGGGCCGAGGCCATCGTTATTCGAGGGTCGCCAAGATGGTGGAGTGCACGGTAAGGACTCCTTCCGGCGCGTTTCGCAGGCTCGAAGATGCCCCGCTTTTGAAGTGCATCGGAAACACGCCCTTGCTTCGCGTCCGGATGTTCGAGGAGGAGTTCCCCCGCGTTGAGGTCTGGGCGAAGGCCGAGTGGTTCAACCCCGGGGGTTCGGTCAAGGATCGCCCCGCCCTCTACATGGTGCGCGATGGGCTGGAGAGCGGCGCCCTCAGGCCCGGCATGACCCTTCTCGACTCGACGAGCGGGAACACCGGGATCGCCTACGCCATGATCGGCGCGGCGCTCGGCATCCCGGTCAAGCTCGTCCTGCCGGGGAACGCGAACCCGGAGCGGAAGGCCACCCTGAAGGCCTACGGCGCGGAGATCGTTCTCTCGAGCGCGCTCGAGGGCTCGGACGGCGCCCAGCGCATGGCGCGCAAGATCTACGAGGAGGACCCAGAAGCGCACTTCCTCCCCTGCCAGTACGACAACCCGGCCAACCCGAGGGCCCACGAGGAGACCACCGCCGCCGAGATCTTGGAGCAGACGGGGGGGCGCGTCACGCACTTCGTTGCGGGCCTGGGAACTACGGGGACCCTCGTCGGGACGGGCCGGGGCCTCAAGGAGCGGAAAAAGGGGGTCAAGGTGTACGCCGTCATGCCCTCGGAGGCGTTCCACGGGCTTGAGGGGATGAAGCACATCCCCACGGCCATCCGCCCCGGGATCTACGACGAATCGGTGCAGGATGAGCTCCTCCTCGCGGGCACGGAGGAGAGCTACGACTTGGCGGAGGGGCTCGCCCGGAAGGAGGGTATCTTCATCGGCCACTCCGCCGGGGCGGCCCTGGTCGGCGTTCGGGAGGTTGCGCGCCGGGTCCGGGAGGGCGTCATCGTGACGATCTTCCCCGACGGCGGGGATCGGTATCTGAGCGAGAAGCGTTGAGGGGAAGCCATATGCGGCTGACGCGGGCCGAAGCGGAGCGGATGTACGGCCACGCCAAGTCGGCCTATCCGGAGGAGTGCTGCGGTTTGATCGTCGGGCCGCCGCCGGGCGCCGAGGACGGCCGCCCGGAGAGGCTGCGGCTCTACCCCTGCCGCAACGTGCAGAACGAGATGCACGCCCGCGACCCGAAGGCCTATCCGCGCACGGCCCGGCGCGCGTTTTTGATCGATCCCTTCGAGATGGAGCGCGTCCTCCGGGAGGCCAAGGCGAAGGGAGAGGTTTTGCGGGGGATCTTTCACAGCCATCCGGACGAGGAGGCCTACTTCTCTCAGGAGGACAAGGAGGCGGCCGTCGCCTTCGGCGACGTTCCCTCCTTTCCCGAGGCCGAGCACATCGTGATGAGCGTCCGGGAGGGAGAGGTCCTGGGCTCCAAGGTGTTCCGCTGGGACGCGGCCAAGCGGGATTTCGTGGCAGGGGAGCTCGAGGTGGTGGAGGCGCCGTGAGCCCCGCCGCGCGGCTTAAAGGAGCCTTGAGCGGCTGGCGTCGCTTGGCGCCCTCGTCAAAAAGAGCTGGCAGGGGGGCGGGCCGTCGGGTTTCCGCCCGCCCCCGGTCCGGCGCTCAAAATCCGTTCCTGGCCCCTGCGCCGCCCGGCGGGGAAGCTTCAGCGGAGAGGGAGGAACCATGAAGATTTCGACCAAAGGCCGCTACGCGGTGCTCGCCATGATCGATCTGGCGGGGCACTCCCAGACCCACCCGATCCCCCTGCCGCAAATCGCCGGGCGGCTGAACATCAGTCAGCACTATCTCGAGCAGCTGTTCGTCAAGATGCGGCGCGCCAAGCTGGTCAAGAGCACCCGGGGGCCGGGCGGAGGCTACATCCTCGCGCTGCCGCCCTCCCAGATCAACATGAAGGCCGTCCTCTCGGCCGTCGAGGAGGAGATCAGGCCGGTCGACTGCGGCGACGTTGAACCCGCCGTCCCGTGCCCCAACATACCGACCTGCGGAAGCCGCCTTTTGTGGAAAAAACTCGAGGCCGCCATCGACCGGACTCTCTCGGAGACGACCCTCGATGAACTCTGCGCGGGGCCGAAGAAAGAGGAGGGGGACGTCCGGCTGCCGAGCTTCCAGGTGAGCATCTGACCCCCGCGCGGACTCTGGAGAGAAGATCCTCCGTGCGCCCATTTTTCCTCGCAGTCCTCATCGCGCTCGCGGGCGCCTCTTCGGCCTGCGCCTCCTCGGGAGGGGAGGCTCTCCCCCTCGGCCGCATCAAGCTCCCGCCCGGCTTCCGGATCGGCCTCTTCGCCCGCGACGTTCCCGGCGCGCGCTCGATGACGTTGGGCCCCGGCGGCGCCCTCTTCGTGGGCACCCGGCGCGAGGGCAAGGTGTACGCCGTTTTGGATCGCGACCGCGACGGCCAGGCGGATGAGGTGATCGAGTTGGCGCGGGGGATGAACAGCCCCAACGGGGTGGCCTTCCGCGAGGGCGCTCTCTACGTGGCCGAGATCAACCGGGTCCTGCGCTTCGAGGGGATCGAGTCCCGCCTCAGGAACCCGCCCGCGCCCTCCGTGGTGAACGACCGCCTCCCGCGGGACTGGCATCACGGGTGGAAGTTCATCCGCTTCGGCCCCGACGGGCGGCTCTATGTGCCGGTGGGGGCTCCCTGCAACATTTGCAACCCCGGCGACCCCTATGCCGCCATCCTGCGGATGCGGCCCGACGGCTCTGGCCTCGAGATCTTCGCGCGCGGGGTGCGGAACACCGTCGGTTTCGACTGGCATCCGGAGACGAAGGAGCTGTGGTTCACCGACAACGGGCGCGATTGGATGGGGGATGACCTGCCGCCCGACGAGCTGAACCACGCCCCCCGGCCGGGGATGCATTTTGGCTACCCCCACTGTCACGGGAAGGCCGTCCGGGACCCGGAGTTCGGCGCGGGCCGGGATTGCGGGCGGTTCACCCCGCCCGCCGTGGATCTGGGCCCCCACGTGGCCTCGCTGGGGATGCGCTTCTACACCGGCCGGATGTTCCCGGCGGAGTATCGGCACCAGATCTTCATCGCCGAGCACGGTTCTTGGAACCGGAGCACGCCCATCGGCTACCGCGTCACCCTCGTCCGGCTTCAAGGAGGGCGCGCGGTCCGGTACGAGCCTTTCGCCGAGGGATGGCTCCAGGGCGGATCGGCCTGGGGGCGTCCGGTGGACGTCGAGATCATGCCGGACGGCGCCCTCCTCGTCTCCGACGACCGGGCGGGGGCGATCTACCGGATCAGCTACGGGAGATAGGCTCTCCGCCGCCGCAGCCCGGGTTCCCGGGCGGGCCGGATTCATCATCGCTCCATTCAAGGAGGGGAAGATGGCGTTCGAGCCGGTCCGCGCGGCGTCCATGGGCCTGGGGCGCTGGGCCAACGTCCTGGCGGACGCCGCCCTGCGGGGGGGAAAGATCCGCCTCGTCTCCTGTTTCAGCCGCACGCCCGAGAACCGGCGGGCCTTCGCGGGCCGCTACGGGACGCGCGAGGCCAGGAGCTTTGAGGAGTTTTTGCAAGACGATGAGGTCGAGGCCGTCATCCTCACCACCCCCAACCACAACCACATGGAGCACATCGAGGCCCTGGCCGCGGCGGGCAAGCACGTCTACTGCGAGAAGCCCATCGCCCACAGCCTGGAGCACGCCCGCAAGATCGTCCAGGCGGCGGAGCGGGCGGGGGTCAAGCTCGCCATCGGCCACAGCGCGCGCCGCCTCGCCCCCTCGCGCAAGCTCAAGGAGCTGATCGAGGCGGGCGAGATCGGCAAGGTCTCCATGTGCGAGGGCAACTTCTCGACCGAGCGCGGCCTGGAGCTCACGCCGGACAAGTGGCGCTCGAGCGGGGAGCTGAACCCGACGGGCGTCATCATCCAGCTCTCCATCCACCACATCGACACCCTGCGCTACCTGAACGGCCCCATCAAGACCGTCATCGGGCGCCTGAAGCGCATGTACGCCACCGCCAGCGTCGAGGACTCCTCGATGATCGTGATGGAGCACGCGAACGGCGTGCTCTCCTACGTGGGGGGCGGCTGGGCCTGCCCCTGGGCCTTCCACATGAACGTGCACGGCACCAGGGGGGTGGCCCACTTCCGCATCACGGGCCAGCAGTGGCGCGACCCCTCCAAGGCGCCCGAGCCCATCCGGCTGCGGGTCGACCGCGACCCGCTGGGCCAGGACACCGTGCACGACATACCCGAGGGGGACATGTTCCGCGACGCGCTGGAGGACTTCGCCCTCTGCGTCCGGGAGGACCGCGCCCCCGAGGTGGACGGCCGGGCGGCCTACGAGGCCCTCGCCGTCGTCTACGCCGCGGCGGAGAGCTCGAGGGCCGGGAAGGCGGTCGAGCTCGAGGGATTCATGCTCTGAGCGTGGAGCGACAGGCGGATGGGAGAGATGCTTGTAGGGGCGGCCCTGCGTGGCCGCCCTGGGCAGGCACAGGGGCCTGCCCCTACGG
>CAYMWZ010000111.1:0-8807 GCA_964394385.1 uncultured Nitrospinaceae bacterium
TCGCCCAGTTCGCCTCCTAGCCCGCCCTCCGCCAGGCGCCCACCGCGGCGGGAGTAAAAACCCCTTGAACGCGCGCCCAGGCCGGGACGAGCGGCCCGACCGCGGGGTCCGCACGCTCCGGCTGGAGGCGCCCCCCGGCTCCTTCATGGACCACGTGCTCCTCACCCTGGTGGGGGAGGGGCCCTTCCTCCTCATCGACGCGGGCTACGCCGAGCGCGCGGCCGAGACGCTCGCCTGGCTCGGGGAGGCGGCGGGCGGAGACCTCGCCCTCCTCCTCCTCACCCATCATCACCGCGACCACATGGGCGGAGGGGAGGCCGTCTGCGCGGCCACCGGGGCGGAGGCCCGCGCCCACCCGGCCGAGGTGGCGCTCATGGCCGAGCGGGCTCCCGGCCTCAAGCCGCTCCCCCTGGCGGAGGGGGCAGAGGTGCGGGCGGGCGGGGTCGCGCTCGAAGCCCTTCTCACGCCGGGCCACTCTCCCGGCCACCTTTCCTTCTGGTGGAGGGAGCGCAAGATCCTCTTCGGGGGGGACAACGTGCTTCTCCCCACCACCACCGCGATCGTCTCCCCCTTGGGCAACCTGCGGGACTACCTCCAGACCCTGGAGCGGATCCGCGCCCTGGGGCCCGAGGTCATCCACCCGGGCCACGGCCCCCCCGTGCGCGACCCCGGCGGGCGGATCGCGGCCCTCCTCGCCCATCGCGCCCAGCGGGAGGCCCAAGTCCTCGACGCCCTTGCGGCGGGCCTCGACACCCCGGCGCGCATGGCCGGAAAGATCTACGCGGGGCAGGACGAGCGGGTGGTGGCCATGGGCGCCTCCATGGTGCTCGCCCACCTGGAGAAGCTCTCCGGGGAGGGGAGGGCGCGGGAGGAGGGGGGGCGCTACTTCCTCAGCCCCTAGGGGCGGGCGCCGGGGGTTTGACCGATCGCCCCCTCCCGCCTAAAAAGAAGGCTCCCGCCCGGAGGCCCCCCGGCCGGGCGCCCGGTCTTCATTGTCTCCGCCGAGGGCGCGCTTGCTGACGAACTGCCACACGCTGATCCTGCGCCGCCTCCTGGGGCACGGGCCGGAGCCTCCCCCCTCGGAGCACGATCTCTACGTCTACAACGTCGCACCGGACAGCCTCCCCCTCTCGAAGGAGTTCTCCGCGGGGCAGACCCACCGCTTCGCGCCGCCCAAGGGGGCGCTCGACCGCTTTCCCAAGCTCGTCTGGGTGAAGTGCCACCTCGTGGTGGACAACTTCTGCCACTACGCCTCCATCGCCAAGCCGGCAGAGAAGCTCGATCCCTCCCAGAAGGCGGGCTACACCTACCGCCGGGGGGCGGACTTCATCCCCCTCCTCCAGGACTTCGCCGAGGAGATGCGCTCCCCCATCGGCGCCCGGGAGGCGCACTACCTGGCGCACATCCTGGTCGAGATCGCGGTCGACTACGCCATCTACCGGGCGGACCGCAGCGTGCCCCTCACCCTGCGCGAGGCGCAGCGCGGGATGGAGCCGGCCCAGCGGCGCGAGTACGCCGAGGGCCTGGCGGCCCTCTACGGCTGCGAGCCCGCCAAGGTCGAGCGGAGCCAGGGCGCCCCGGCGCGGTTTTATGGAAACCTCCACGACATCGACGCGCTCTTCCTGGACGGGAGGACGAAGATCCTCCTGCGGAAGCTGGACCTGCCCTACAGCGAGGAGAACATCGGCCGGGCGCGCCGGCTCATCCTGGAGGCCGCCGCGAGGGCGGAGGACTTCATGGAGTTCGTGGATTCGGCCGTGGCGGTCCTCTCGGACCGGGAGGCGTGGGCGGGGGAGGGAGCTCTGGCGAGCGGAACGGATTAGACGCACCCCGTCGCCCAGGAAGGGAGAGCGGACGATGGAGGTGGACCGGGAGAGCGCCCGGCTCCATCCTCGCGCTCTTTCCGCGAGGGGCGGACCTCCCCTTGGGTGCTCCAACCTACCTCAAGGCGCCCTTGAGGCCTGCCCCCGCCTTGAACTTGGGGACGTTGGACGCCTTGAGATCGATCTCCTCCCCCGTCCGGGGGTTGCGGGCCTTCCGGGCGGCGCGCCGGGAGACGCTGAAGGTGCCGAACCCGGTGAGCGTGACCTTCTCGCCGCGCCTGAGGGCGCTGGTCACGGTGGAGACGAAGGCCTTGACGACGGCCTCCGCCCCCGATCTGCTCATGTCCGTCTGCTTGGCGATGGCCTGGACGAGATCCCCTTTGTTCATATCTCCCATCTCCTGGCCCGCTCGGGGCGGATCCTGGGGCGGCAAACCCGGCATTTATCCAGCGAATGAGGCTCGAAAAGCATCCGTCGATGGACCCGTTGGGCGGCGGAAAATAGGAAAATCGGGCGGGCTCGCTTCGTGAAGCAGCCCCAATTGTACCCGCGCCCGGCCCGATTTGCAAGGCTAAATTGGCCGAATCGCTAATAAAATCGAGGGAATCAGGGCGACGGAAACCGCCACAGCGCATCCCGCCCCGCCATCTGGTCGTAGGAGAAAAGCACCACTCCGTCCGCCCCGGAGCGCCGGGCGTCGCGCCACTGGCGCCAGAGGCCCTCGGGGTCCCCTTCGAACAGATACGCGCCCAGCCCGATCAGCACCCGGGCGCCGCCTCCCTCCCCCTCCTCCGGAGGGGCGCCCCGCGCCGCCGAGGCGCCCCGGCTGATGTGGGAGGCCAGGGCCGCGTCGCGGGTGTAGTTCATGAGGAGGGCCTTGTCCAATAGGCCCTCGACGAGCCAGCCCCGCCAGTCCTGAAAGGAGGCCAGGTAGGCGCGGTCCGCCCAGGGGAGGACGGCGGCCGAGAGGAGGGCCCCCGGCCGGAAGGCGCGGAGGGCCTCGCGGACATCCCTGACCGCCTCGGTCACCTGGCGCCGCCGCCAGTCGTCCCAAGCCTCGCGGTCGGCCGCCCCGGCGGATGCTCCCTCGGCCGGCGCCGTCCGGCCCGTCTCGGCGCGGAAGCGGGCGGCGGAGGCGGGCCCGTAGCCGAAGTCCAGGCGGGGCGAGAACCGCGACCCCGGGGCGATGGGGAGGGCGTAGGGGTAGCGGATGAAGTCGAGGTGGATCCCCGCCAGGCCGGGGTAGCGCTCGATGAGCTCGATGGCGATGTCCACCAGGCGGCGGCGCACCCCCGGGTGGGCCGGGTCGAGGAAGATGCCGGGGGTGCCCAGCCCGAATCCCCTCGCCCAGGGGGGCCGGCCGTCCGGGGGGTAGTCGAGGAGGGAGCGGCCGTGCTGGTCGCGCAGGACGGCCTCCTCCCCCAGCTCGGCCAGGAGGGGGGCCGAGCGATTGCGGTGGAGGGCGAAGGAGTTGATCCAGGCGTGCACCCGGATGGGGCGCCCCTCCGGCCCCGGCTCGGAGGCCAGGCGGAGGAGGTGCTCGAGCGGGTCGCGCCCCGCCCGCCGGGCGGGGGCGTCGTCTGCCAGGGAGGTGGGGTACCAGGCGCGCCCCCCCCGGTAGACCTGGGCGTAGATGTCGGTCACCCCGGCCGCCCGGGCCTGCAGGACGAGGGCCTCGATCTTCCGCGCGTCGTCCAGGGTGCGGTTCGCCCCCTCGGCCTGGACCCAAAGGCCCACCTCGAAGGGGGGTTTCCCGGAATGAAGACCGCCACCGAGGACGCAACCGGCGGCCGCGGCCAAGAGCAAGAAGAGAAGCCCCAGGCCGCGGCCGAAAGGGAGTGTGCGCATCGGGCTTTGTGCGGGCGGGGGTTGGTTCTAAGGGCGGCGCGGGCCCACCCTACCCGGTGGCCAGAGGGGGCGTCAAACGAGGGGCGCTGAAGGGCGCCGGGAGGCCCGCTGGCGCTCCTTTTGACGAAAATGCGCCGAGCGGAATCCTCATGCGTCACATGAAAGATTTTCTCTTAAAAATATCCGCCTAAATGATTGAATTATAGGAATTCGATCGTCGGGGGGATCGCAGGAGAGGGCGGCTTCACTCCTTCAGCCTCTCCCGCATCTGCGCGTGGGCCGCAAGAAGAAGGGCGCGCGGGGCCGCCTCCAGGGGCCGCTCCCAGAGGTCGAGAGAGGCCTCCTCCATGGCCCGCAGGGGGAGGCTCAGCTCGGGGGCGACCGCGGCCAGGCCGGCCCACGCCGCCCCGGCCAGGGCGAAACACAAGGGAGCCCCCCAGCGCTCGGCCAGGGCGCTCAAGTCGGCCGAGGCGATCTTGGGCCCTCCGGCGGGGGAGGCCGGGGGCGCGGTCGCGTTGACCAAGAGCCGCCCCTCCGGCAGAAGGGCTCCCCCCGCCGGGGGGACCACGGCGAGGAGGGGGTCGCAGATCACCTCGAGGTGGAAGCGCCGGGGGATCTCCATGTCTTCCAAGGGGGCGGCGGCCAGCCGAACCGCGGCCCAATCGGGAGAGCCCGGGGGGGAGGGCCACGTGGGGGTGCGCACCTGGGCGGAGAGGCCGGCGCGGCTCGCTCCCGCTCCCAGCATCCGGGCGGCGAGGAGAAAATCCCCCCCTCCCCCCCGCTCCCGCCTGCCGTGAAAGCACACCGCGCGCATGGCCTGCCGCTCCGCCGAACGGGCGCCCCCTCCCGGCCGGATGCCGCGCCGGGCCTCCCGAGTGGGCGAAGTTGACACGGGAAGGAGCCTTTCGCAATATGGGCCTATTCTCCGAAAGAATTCGGAGAGGGGGGGATGCCTTGGGCAAACGCTTCGTGATCTACACCTACGGCTGCCAGATGAACCGGTACGACACCGAGACCATCACCGGCCTGCTGGAGCAGGAGGGGTACGAGCGCTGCGAGGACCCCGCCGGGGCGGACCTCGTCCTCCTCAACACCTGCTCCATCCGGGAGAAGGCCGAGCAGAAGGTGTTCAGCCAGCTCGGCCGCCTGAGCCAGCTCAAGCGGGCCAGGCCCGGCCTCAAGATCGGCGTCTGCGGATGCTTCGCCACGCGGGAGGGGGAGGGCATCTCCAGGCGCCAGCCCGCCGTCGACCTCGTCTTCGGGACCCAGAACATCACCAAGCTGCCGGAGCTTCTCGGCGGACTCGCCGGGGGCCGGGTGGTGGACGTCGCCGCCGTCGAGCCCGACTTCACCGAGCTTGCCCCCATCCGCCGGGAGGGGAGCCTCAGCGCCTGGGTGAGCGTCGCCCGCGGCTGCGACAATTTCTGCACCTTCTGCGTGGTTCCCTACACGCGGGGGCCCGAGTGGAGCAAGCCGAGCCGCCTCATCGTCGAGGAGGTGGAGGCCGCCGTCCGGGAGGGCTTCAGGGAGGTGACCCTGCTCGGCCAGAACGTCAACTCCTACGGAAGGAAAACCCCCGGGGAGCTCACCTTCGGGGGGCTCCTGCGCCGCCTGGACCGGGTCGATGGCCTCGCGCGCATCCGTTTCATGACCTCCCATCCCAAGGACTGCGACGCGGACATGGTGGGGGCCATGGCCGAGAGCCCAAAGGTGTGCGAGCATCTTCACCTGCCCGTCCAGTCCGGCTCGGACGCGGTGCTCCGCCGGATGGAACGGGGCTACACGGCGGAGGAGTATCTCTCCAAAGCGGCCCTTTTCCGGGAGCAGGTCCCTGGCGGGGTCCTGACCTCGGATGTCATCGTGGGCTTCCCGGGGGAGACTGAGCGCGACTTCGAGGGCACCCTACGCGTGCTCGAGGAGGCGCGCTTTGACAGCATTTTTATGTTTAAATACTCCCCCCGGCCGGGGACGCCGGCCTTCTCCATGCCCGAGCGCGTCCCCGAGGAGGCGGCGGCCGAGCGCTTCGAGGAGGCCGCCCGGCTCCAGCGCCGGGTGACGGAGGAGCTCCACAGGGCGCTGGAGGGCCATGTGGTCGAGGTGATGGTGGAGGGGCCCATTCCCGAGAGCCCCTCCCCCTGCGAGGGGTGCCCGGCCGCCCCTCCCGGAGAGGCCGCCCCTCCGAAGCGGTTCGCGGGTCGCAGCCGGGGCAGTCACAGGGTACAATTCGTCTCGGAGGGGCTGCCGCCCCGCCCAGGCGACCTTGTGGACGTGAGGATCCTCCGGGGCGGGCTCCATGCCCTCGGGGGAATCTGGCCGCCCAGCGCGCTGCTCATGGAGGAATCGGCGTCATGATCGAGATGAAGGTGAAAGGTCTCACCCTCGATCCCCTCACGAACGTGCCCATCGTCATTCTCCGGGAGCTCGAGGGCGAGCGCGCGCTGCCGATCTGGGTGGGTATCTTCGAGGCGCACGCCATCGCGCGTGAGATCGAGAACTTCCAGACGCCCAGGCCGATGACGCACGACCTCATCAAGAACATCATCAGCGGCATCAAGGCCAAGGTGAACCGCATCGTGGTCAACGACCTCAAGGACAACACCTTCTTCGCGGAGATCTACCTCGCCCTGAACGGCAGCGAGGTCGTCATCGACGCCCGGCCCTCCGACGCGATTGCCCTGGCCCTGCGGACGAACGCGCCGATCTTCGTCGAGGAGAAGGTCCTCGACGAGGCGAAGAGCATCGAGTTCGCGGAAGGCGAGGGGAAAGAGGGCGAGGCCAAAGAGGGCGCCGAGAAGCGCCCCATCGAGGAAGACCCCGAGGACGTGAAGCGCTGGCTGGAGAACCTCAAGCCGGAGGACTTCACGAAGTTCGAAAACTGACCCCTCGCGCCCGCCCGCCCCGCGCTGCCTGAACGTTCCGGAGTCCGGCCCTTGCTTCTCTACCTCCTGCGGCACGGCGAGACGGCCTGGAACGTCGAGCGCCGCATCCAAGGCACCTCCGACACCCCGCTGAACGAAGCGGGCCTCTCCCAGGCGAAGGCACTCATCCCTCCTCTCATGGGCCGCCCCATCACCGCCCTCTACTCAAGCCCTCTCAGCCGCGCCCGCCAGACGGCCGAGGTGCTGGCCGGGGCCCTCGGCCTCAGCGTGCGCCTGGAGCCGCGCCTGGCCGAGCTGGACCAGGGAGAGCTCGAGGGAATGCCCATCGACGAGATCGGGAGCCGCTACAACGGCTTCATGGAGAAATGGCGCCTCCGCCCCGCCGAGGTGCGCCTGCCCGGGGGGGAGACCCTGGGGGAGCTCCAGGAGCGCGCCTGGGCGGCGGTCGAGGACATCCGCCGCGCCCACCCGGAGGAGGCGGCCGCCGCCGTCAGCCACAACCTCGCCATCTCGACCGTCCTCTGCCGCATCCTCGGGATTGACCTCAACGGCTTCCGCCGCGTCCGCCAGTTCAACGCCGCCCTCAACCTCATCGAGCACGCCCCCGAGCGCGGCTGGACCGTGGTGACGATGAACTCCCTCTCCCACCTGAGCGGCCTCGCCGCCTCGGAGGGCAACCCCTATCTCTAGGCGCACCGGCCCAACGGCGCGGAGAAGGATTCGGACGAAAGGAGGGGGCGGAGGGGGAGGAAGGGATTACTCGAGGTCTTCCCGCTTCCCCTCCGAGACGTGCCGGTAGTAGCGCTGGATGTCGTCGACGAGGCGATCGATTTCGCCCTTGGGCTTCCGGGGCCGGGCGGCCTTGTAGCGGTAGAGCAGGTAGAAGGCCAGGAAGCCCAAGAAGAAGCCGAGAGCGATCCCGTCGAAGAAGGTCTGGTAGGTGCGCATGGATGGGCTCCGCACTCGATCCAGCGTGTCGGGGAGTCTATCTTTGGGCCGGGCGCGTGTCAACGAGGCGTCCCCCCTCCCGGAGGGGGGCGCCCCATGCCCTGAGCGGCGGAGCGAGGCCAAATGAAGGGCGGCGGAGCCGGTTCCCGCAAGTACACCCTGCGCCGCCCCCCCCGCTCGCGCTCGGGCCGAATCGACTACGAGGCCGACCTCAACCCCCAGCAGCTCGAGGTGGTCATGGCGGGGGAGGGGCCCCTCCTGGTCATCGCCGGGGCCGGGAGCGGAAAGACCCACACCATCACCTACCGGCTCGCCCGGCTCATCGAGGACGGTGCCCCCCCCGAGTCGATCCTCCTCGTCACGTTCACGAACAAGGCCGCGCGCGAGATGCTCCACCGCGCCGCCACCCTCATCCAGGGCGACGTCCGCCGGGTTTGGGGCGGGACCTTCCACCATGTCGGCAACCTGATCCTCCGCCAGCACGCGGCGCTCCTGGGCTTCGCGCCCAACTTCACCATCCTCGACCGCGAGGACTCGGCCGACCTCGCCGGGGAGTGCGTCCGCATGGCCGGGATCGATCCCAAGGAGAAGCATTTTCCCAAGGGAAACGTCCTGGAGGCCCTCTTCGCTTTCGCGGCCGACACCGACCGCGCCGTGGCCGAGGCCGTGCTGGAGCGCGCCCCCTACCTGGCCGACCGCCTCGGCGAGATCGAGAAGGTGGCCGAGCACTACGCGGCGCGCAAGCGCGCGGTCCAGGCGGTGGACTTCTCGGACCTCCTCACCCTCACGCGCCGCCTCCTCGCCGAGCGCGAAGAGGCGCGCCGCCTCTTCCAGGAGCGCTTCGCATACGTCCTCGTGGACGAGTACCAGGACACGAACAAGGTCCAGGCCGACATCGTGGATCTCATTGCCGGCCCCCGGGGGAACGTGACCGTGGTGGGGGACGACGCCCAGAGCATCTACAGCTTCCGGGGCGCCCACTTCGAGAACATCATCACCTTCCCCGAGCGCTACCCCGGGGCCCGCCTCTTCCGCCTGGAGACCAACTACCGGAGCAAGGAGCCCATCCTGGCGCTCGCCAACGCCTCGATCGCCCGCAACAAGCGCCAGTTCGAGAAGCGCCTCCGGACCACCCGGGGGGAGGGCCCCCTCCCCGCCCTGGTCGCCACCCGGGACGTGCTCCAGCAGGCCGACTTCACCGCCCAGCGCATCCTGGAGCTCTCCGACGAGGGGGCGCCCCTCTCCCAGATGGCTGTCCTCTACCGGGCCCACTACCACTCGATGGAGCTCCAGATGGAGCTCACCCGGC
>CAYMWZ010000112.1:0-8761 GCA_964394385.1 uncultured Nitrospinaceae bacterium
CGCAGGCCGCCAGGGCGCCCCCCAGGGCGGCCCACCACAGGGTCGGCGCCCGGCGGACCGGCCGCCCCGCGAGCGTGCGCAGTTGCCGACGCACGGCCTCCGGCGCCTCGTAGCGGCTGGCGAGGCCCCGGACGGTGGCCGAAACCTCGGCCTGCGCCTCGAACTCCGCCAGCCGGCCTGCCTCGGCGATCTCGCGCTGGAGCGCCTCCACCTCGGCCATGTCCCCCTGGCCGCGCAGGACAGCCTCCCACCTCTCCTCGAGGTCGTTGGGGGGTCCGTTTTCCGGGCGTTGCGGTATTGTCATTTCCGGCTCACTTGGTATCCGATCAGCTTCTGGCGCAACGCCTTCCGGGCGCGCCACAGGCGGCTCTTCACCGTCCCGATCGGGATTTCCATGATCTGGGCGATCTCTTCAAGCGAAAGCTCCTCCATGTCCGCCAGCAGGACCAGGGTGCGCTGGCCCTCGGGCAGGGAGGAGAGGGCGGCGTCTAGGTCCCTCCGGACCAGCCCTGCCGGCAGCCGCCCCGGGTCGCCCCCCGTCGGCTCGGCGGGGAGGAGTTCCTCGTTTTCGGGGTACTCGGCAGAGCTGACTTCGTACTTCTCCCTCCGGAGGCGGTTGTAGTAGGTCCTCCGCACTATGGTGAACAACCAGGACTTCATTTGGGTTCCCGGCGAGTATTGGCTCCAATGGGACAGGGCCCGCGCCATGGCGTCGTGGACGACGTCCTCGGCCTCCTCGCCCCTCCCCGTGAGCCAGCGGGCGAAGTTGTAGACCGCCCCCAGGTGATGCTCCAGCTCCAGGAGGAAGCGCTGGCGGTCGGCGTCGGTCACGTCTCAGCCCTCCCGGACGGCAGAGGCGGGGGCGCGGGCGGCCCCTGAGGCGAGGAGGGAGCGGATCCGCTCCTCCGGGTAGCCGAGGACCTCGCGCAGGATGGCCTCGGTCTCCCCCCCCAGGAGGGGCGCGGGGCGGGGGTCGGGATTGCGGCCGGCCACCCGGTCGAGGACGGGGTTTCCGACCACGCGCACAGGGCCGGCCCCCGGATACTCGAACCGGCGGATGAGGCCGCGCGCCTCGACCTGCTCGTTCTCGAGGGCGCGGTCGAGGGGGTTCACGGGGGCGGCGGGGACGCCCGCCTCCTCGAAGCGCTCGAGCCACTCCTCCCCCGGCCGCCGGCGGAGGATCTCCTCAAGATGCGGGAGCAAGGCGGCCCGGTTCTTGGAGCGCAGGTCGTTCGTGCGGAAGCGGGGATCCTCAGCCACCCCGGGGATGCCCATGACCTCGCACATCTTCTTCCAGAAGCGCTCCTCCCGCGGCGAGAGGACGATCGGGATCGTCGCCGTGGGGAAGGCCTGGTAGGGGACCATGTACTCGTGCGCGCTCCCCGGGGGCTCGGGGATGTCCCCCCGGTTGAGATACATGGTGGCGATGTAGCCGAGCATGGCGAGCTGGACGTCGAACATCGGCACTTCCAGGTGGGCTGCCCCGCCGCCCCGCGCCCGGCCCAGGAGGCCCGCCATGCAGGCCAGCGCGCAGTAGAGGGCCGTCGAGATGTCCGCGGTGGGGATCCCGTGGCGCGCCGGCGGCCGCCCCGGCTCCCCCGTGATGGACATGTGGCCGCTCACGGCCTGCTCGACGAGGTCGAAGGCGGGCCGATCGCGCCAGGGACCCGCCTCCCCGTAGCCGCTCGAGTCCACGAGGACGATGCCGGGGTTCCGGGACCGGAGAGTTTCGAAGCCGAGCCCCAGGCGGTCCAACGCGCCCGGGCGGAAGTTCGCCATCACGGCGTCCGACTCCGCCACGAGGTCGAGAAAGACCTCCCGTCCCTCGGGGTGCTTCAAGTCGAGGGCGATGCTCCGCTTGCCCCGGTTGTAGGTGAGGAAGAGGCTCGAGACCTCCCCCAGCCCCGCGATGGAGGGGTTGCGCCCCAGGTCTCCCGCAGGGGATTCCACCTTGATGAGGTCGGCCCCGAAGTCGGCCAAGATTGCCCCGCCGGCCGTTCCGGCGATGACCTGGCCCAACTCGAGGATCCGGTAGGCTTCGAGCATATCGGCTCCCTCAGCCCTGGGGCGCGGCGGTGGCGCTGGCGCGGATGAGGATCTCGCCCCGCTGGTTCGCCGCCTCGGCCTCGACCTCCACCCGGCGCTCGCCCCCCTCCTCGTAGCGGCGCGCCACCCGGACCCGGCAGATGACCATGTCCCCCGGCCATGCCTGGGCGCTGAAGCGCATGCGGAGACTCCGGAGCGAGGCGGGCCCCAGCCACTCGGTGAGGAGCCTGCCCAGGTAGCCCCCCTGGAGCATCCCCTGCGCGAAGGGCTTCTCGAAGCCCGCGCGGATGGCGTAGATCTCGTCGTGGTGGTTCGGATTGAAATCCCCGCTCGCCCCGGCGTAGCGCACGAAGTCTGTGCGCGTCAGGGGCCCGACGGCGAGCTCCCGGCCGGCTCCCTCGGCGAGGTCCTCCCACTTGGCGTAGGCGAGCGCAGCCTGCACGGGGCTTCCTCCTCAGCCTTCCGCCGTGGGCGGGGCGTCGGTTTCGATGAGGGTCCTGCGCGCCACCTGGACGAGGTCTCCTCGCTCGTCGGTGAAGCGGGTCTCGATGATGACGAAGGTCATCCTCCCTCCGCGCTTCCCCTCCCGCTCCCTGGTGGAGACGACGGCGTTGCGCCCCCGGAGCACCATGCCCGCGACCAGGGCCTTGTGGTACTCGAACTCCTGCTCCCCGTGGAGGCGGCGCGCCGGGTCAAACCCCAGATGGGGCATGGGGTCGCTCTCCGGCGTCTCGTGCCAGAACTGGCGCGTGAAGGTGGGGGGGGCCACCACGTCCTCGTAGCCCGCCCTCTGCGCCGCCTCGGTGTCGGTGTGGACGGGGTCGGCGAGGCCGAGGGCCAGGGCGTACTCGCGGATCTTGCCCCGCTCCACGCGGAACTCGAATTCGGGGAACTCGCGCTTCAAAACTGCCGGGTCGAGTGGCATCCGGGACCGTCCTCGGCATCAGTTTCCCCGCGATAGGCGGCTTTTTCAAGGGCGGCCGCTAGAGCCCCAGCGCCTTGGCGATGATGTTGCGCTGGACCTCGCTCGTCCCCGCCCCGATGGTGGCGAGGCGGGCGTCTCGGTAGTGGCGCTCCATGGCCGCCTCGGCGATGTAGCCGTACCCCCCCATCACCTGGACGCCGAGGTCCGCCACGCGCTTGTAGGCCTCCCCCGCGTAGAGCTTGAGCGTCGCCGCCTCCAGGCGCCCGGCCTCACCTCGCGCGGCCAGCCACGCGAAGCGGTAGACCTGGAGCCTGGCCGTATCGACCAAGGTGTGCATCTCGGCCAGCATGTGGCTCACCGCCTGGAAGGAGCCGATGGGGCGGCCAAACTGCTTGCGCTCCCGGGCGTGGGCGAGGGCGAGGTCGAGCGCGGCCGCGGCCGCCCCAGTCCGGGCGGCGGAGAGGCACAGGCGCTCGGTCGTGAGATACGCCATCAGCCCCCGCCAGCCGCCCCCCACCTCCCCCAGCACCTCGTCCGGCCCGGCGTGGGCCCCTTCGAGGTAGACCACCGATGTCCCCATGGCCCGGTGGCCCAGGGTGGGGAGCTTCGTCCAGCGAATGCCCTCCCGCCCCGCGGGGAGGATGAAGTTCGTGATCCCCTTGTGCTTGTCCTCGCTCCGCTCGGTGCGCGCGGCGACCAGGAGGTGGGTGGCCACGTTCATGCCCGAGGTGAAGTTTTTTATGCCCGTGATCCGGTAGTCCTCCCCCGCCCGCTGGGCCGTGGTGGTGATGGCGGCGGCGTCCGAGCCCGCGTCGGGCTCGGTCAGGCCGAAGGCGAAGTGGGCCTCCCCGCGCGAGGTCCGGGGGAGGATCTCCCGCTTCTGGGCCTCCGAGCCGTGGAGGCGGACCGCCTCCCCCCCGTAGCAGACGTTGCGGAACACCCAAGTGGCGAGGTCGAGGTAGTGCTTCCCGGCCGCCTCGAGGAGGATGGCCAAGTCGAGGGCGTCTCCCCCCTGGCCGCCATAGGCCTCGGGGATCGCCAGCCCGAGCCAGCCCCCCTCGGCCAGGGCGGCGAAGGCCTCCCGCGGCGGGCGCCCCTCCCGGTCGCACTCCAGGGCGTACTCGGGCGGGCAGACGCGCCCCAGCAGCTCGCCCAGGGTGCGGCGCATCATCTCCTGGCGCTCGTCGAAGGAGAAGTCCACCGGGCCGCTCCTGCTTTCGAATGATGGCGAGAGAAAGATTATGGCCCCCCGCTGGCCCAAGCGCCAGCCGCCGGGGGGCTAGGCGAGGACCTCGGGATTTTGCACGTCAACGGGCCGCCCCGCCGCAAAGGCGTTCACCCGGTCGAACGCCTGGCCCAGGTACGCTTCGAAGGTCTCCCAGGTCACGTAGCCCAGATGCGGGGTACAGACGACGTTTTCCATGTGGAGCAGGGGATGGTCCGCCCCCAGGACGGGTTCCTCCTCGTAGACGTCGACGCCGGCGAATCCCGGGCGGCCCGCCCGCAGCGCCGCGACGAGGGCGCCCTCCTCGATGAGCCCCGCCCGGCTCGTGTTGATGAGTACGGCCGTGGGTTTCATGCGGGCGAGGTCGGCGGCGGTGACGATGCCGCGCGTTTCGCCGGTCAGCCGGATGTGGAGGCTCAGCACGTCGGAGACTTCGAAGAGATCCTCCCGGCTCTTCGCCACGGCGACCCCGTCGGCCCGGGCGCGCGCGGCCGATCCCTCCCGGCCCCAGGCCAGGACGCGCATGCCGAAGGCTTTTCCCGCCAAGGCCACCTGGCTCCCGATGTTCCCGTAGGCGTAGACCCCCAGGGTCTTTCCGTGGACGTCGGTGCCGACCGTGGTCTGCCAGTTGCCCGCCTTCATCCCCTGGACCTCGTGGGGGATGTGCCGCAGCACGGAGAAGATGAGCCCCCAGGTCAGTTCCGCCGTGGAGTGCGTTCCCCTCCCCCCCGCCGCCACGGCCACCTTGCGGCGCGTGCAGGCGGCCAGGTCGATGTGGGAGGCGAAGCCCGCCCCGGTCTGGCTGATGAGACGCAGCTTGGGCAGCCGCTCGAGGAGGGCCCCGGTGATCCGGGTGCGCTCGCGGATGAGGATGAGGGCCTCGGCGTCCGCGAAACGCTCGGCCAGGGCGTCGAGGTCCTTCACGGTGTCGTTGTAGATGATGACGTCATGCTCCTTGAGCTTGGCGAAGCAGTTGAGGCGCCGGACGGCGTCCTGGTAGTCGTCGGGGATGATGACCTTCATGAGGGCTCTCCTCGCGTTATTCTGGATCCTTGAACGCTTGCCGCGCCCATGCGACGCGCGCCTCGGGAGTCGGAAAGATTTCAGGGGGCGCCTGATCGACGCGCTCGAGCCTCCCCCAAAGCCCCGCCCGGTTGGCGATCTGGACGGCGAGCCCCGGGCGGGCGTTGAGCTCCAGGAGCACCGGGCCGCGGTCGCGGTCGAGCACCTGGTCCACCCCGGTGTAGCCGAGGCCCGTCATCTCGTAGGAGCGCGCCGCCGCCAGGAGCATCCGCTCCCAGTGCGGTACCTCGATGCCGTCCAGGGGGTTCCCCGTGTCGGGGTGGTGGGTGATGGGCCGGGAGCGGTGGACGGCGTTGCGGGTGCGCCCGTCCGCGATGCCGATGCCGGCCCCCACCGCGCCGCCGTGGAGGTTGGCCTTGCCGTCCGAGGCGCGGGTGGGGAGGCGGGTCATGGCCATGACGGGCACCCCCCGGTAGACCACGATCCGGATGTCGGGGACCCCCCGGTGAGAGACGGCCGCGAAGACCGGCTCGGGGTGGATGAGGGCTTGGAGGATGGCCCGGTCCGGAAGGCCCGAAAGGGAGTAGATCCCCGAGAGGATGTTGGAGATGTGGTGGTACAGCTCCTCCCGCGGGATGAGGTCCCCCGTCGGCTTGCGGAAGCTCTCTTCGGTCCAGCTCTCCACCAGGACGATCCCGCTCCCGCCGGCACCGCGGGCCGGCTTCACCGCGAAGGCACGCGCCCCGCCCAGGGTTTCCTCGAAGCCGGCGATCTCGCTTTGGCGGCCGATCACCCGGTAGATGGAGGGCATGGGGACCCCGTGCGCCTCGGCGAGCTGGCCGGTCAGGACCTTGTCGTCCACCAGGGGGAAGCGCGAGCGGGGGTTGAACCGCATGATGTACTCGGCATTGCGGCGGTTCATGCCGAGGATGCCCGCCTCGCGCAATCCCCGGGCGGCCCGCCAGATCATGCCTGGCTCCTCAAAACCCTGAAGCGCAGAAGCTCCGAGAGGCGGTAGCCCGTGTAGCGCCCCAGGAGTACCTGGAAGGCGGCCACGGCCAGGAGGAGCTCCGGATAGAGGAAAAACGTGAGCTGGAGACGGTCCCAGTGCAGGATCCCGTAGCAGATGACGGCGGCGGCGGCGCTCCCCAGGGCGGTGCGCACTCCCTCCCGCAGGCCCGACTCCTCGATGAGGACGAAGAACCGCTCGATGACCATCGTCAAGATGACGAAGGGCAGGAGTCCCACCGCCATGAACTCGCGCAGGCCGAGCTGGCTCCCGAGGAGGGCGAAGAACCCCAGGCAGGAGATGACCATGGTCAGCATCACCGAGAGGCGCGGCACGAGGAGCAGGCGCAGCCGGTTCAGCCCCCACCGCAGGAGGTAGCCGATCCCGATCACCCCCGTGAAGATGGCCAGGCCGTAGAGCAGCCCCATGCTGCGGAAGCCGAGCGCCATGAGGACGGGCATGAATGTGCCGAAGGTCGGGAAGCCCACGATGTTGCGCAGGATCCCGATCAGGAGGGCCCCGAGCGGCACGAGGAGCAGGATCCGGAAAGTCTCCTGGAACTCCTGCGGAAGATGAAAAAAGGACCACCGGTCGAGGAAGCGGCCCGACTGGATGAGGCGCTGGAAGTGCATGCGCCAGTGGCTGGGGGTGCGTCTGCTGACGACCCAACGCACATCCGAGAGCCTGCCTTCGGTCGCCCGCAGGGCGCTCGTGCCGCCGAACGTCAAGGGCAGGAGGGCCCAGGTGCCGTGGATTTGCTCCCCGGTCTCGGGGCGGAGCCGGGTCCACCGCCTGCCGTCCCACGCCTCGACGATGGATTGAGGCCGCCTCCTCACGCTCTCGACGAGGGGAAGGCCTTCGATGACACGGGTGTTGATGTGGGCCGCCCGCAGGAGGGCCGCCAGGGCCACGGCGCGGCCTAGCCGCTCCTGGAGGGCCAGCCAGGCATGGCGGTCAGGCAGCGGTGGAGGCGGCTCGCCCCAGGCTCCCAGGGACGCCCCGGCCACAGTCTCCAGCCGGGCGGGGACGGGGAGGCTTTGCCATTTTCCGGCCAGGCGCTCGAGGAGGTCGGCGTCCTCCCGTCTCACCTCCGCCGGGTAGGGCCGCAGCCGGAGGGGGGCGGCCCGCAATGGGCCGGGGGGCTGGACGACGATGATGGCCCGGTAGTGGAGCCTCTGCTCCTCTTCCGTGAGCGGTCCGGAGAAGATGCCGAAGCGGTTGAGGCCCTCCCGCGTGAGGCCGAAGTCCAAGACGCCCGAGTGGGCCTGCTCCTCGAGGACCGTCATGCCCGGCCGGCCGGAGGGCAGGCCGACCCACAGGGCGCCCATCTCGCTCTGCGCCCTGGTGAGGCGTGCGTCCATAGTAATTTCCCAGGTCTCGCCCGGCACGGATGGGAAAAGCGGGTACCCGAGCACGGCCGCGCGGTAGGTCACGAGGGCGGCCGGGATGAGGAACAAGATGACGGCGAGGAGGGCGACCGGGCGCTTCACGGGACCCCCGGGCAGCTCGGGGGGGCGGACCGCCAACGGTCCACGTCCACGACGAAGTGGTTTCTCAGAAGGTTGCGGCCGACGAGGAAGGGGAACTCCAGATCCGACCGATCGGCGATGTTCACCTCGGCCTGGATCCTCTTGGAGCCCAGGCAGACCTCCATGAGCACCACCGGCCTGCGCCCGGTGCCCTGGGCGGTCTTGTACTTTCTCCAACGGAACACGGGCAGGCGGAGGGTGAGGCCGCCGTGCTGCGGGGAGAGGAGGATCTCCACCTCGTTGTTTCCGAGGTCCCGGACCTCGCGCGCGTCGAGGGAGCTCGTGGCCGCCCCGGTGTCGACGCGCGCGGTGAGCCTCACCTTCCAGGGCAGGAGGATGACCTCTTCCACCTGCCCCAGCGGGGTTTTTTCGAATGCCTCCGCCATCCCCCCTCCCAGAAGGAAGAGCGAAGCCGCAAAGAAGAGGACGCTCATCCCGGCAAGCGCATCGGATTCCAAGCGCGCCTGGCCGCGGCGCGGGCGGGGTCCGTCACGGCTTGGCGCTCCCTTGGAGCTCCTCCCGCGGGCAGGAGGGCCGCTGGATTTGAAACCGGCTCACGTCCACGAGGAAGTGATGCTTCAAGATCCCCCGGCCGAGCAGGAAGGGATAGGTCATGTGGCTTCGGTCGTTCAGGTTCACGAAGGCCCGAAGGCGCCTGGTCCCCACGCAGATCTCCAGCTCAACGACCGGGCGCTCCGCCTGGCCCTGCGAGGTGCGGAACGAGAGCATCTCGACGAGGGGGAGCCGCAGCCGCATGCCGCCGTGCCTCTTGGGCAGGCGGAACTCGACGAAGTCTCCTTTGATCTGGATGTCCCGGGCGTCCAGCGAGGAGCGGGAGGCCCCCGTGTCGATGCGCGCTGGGAGGGTGATCCCCCACGGCAGGAGGAGGACCTCCTCCACCGCGCCGATCG
This sequence comes from uncultured Nitrospinaceae bacterium, assembly GCA_964394385.1. Lineage (GTDB taxonomy): Bacteria > UBA8248 > UBA8248 > UBA8248 > UBA8248 > CAYMWZ01. Next base: position 8,669 of record CAYMWZ010000112.1, read on the forward strand.
TGAGCTTCCCCCCGGCCTCCGCCCCGGCCCCGAAGAGGGCCAGGAGGGCCGCCGCAGCGATACCGGAACGCATCACCGGCCACTCATTCGAGG
>CAYMWZ010000113.1:0-8755 GCA_964394385.1 uncultured Nitrospinaceae bacterium
CGTGGCGGTGTACCCGCCCGGCATCCCTGTCCTTGTGCCGGGCGAGGAGCTGGAGGGTGCGCAGCTTGTCGCGCGCAATCTCCAGGGACTGCGCCGGGTTCACCACCAGAAAACCCGCCGAGCCCAGGTGGCGGACGAGGGCGAGGGAGTGCTCGGAGATGCCCGCCCCCAGGCGGGGAAGGAAGACGTCCGCCCCCCCGAAGGGCCTCCCCTCGAACTCCAAGGCGAAGCCCTTCCCGCCCAGTTTGAGGAGAAAGCGATAGGGATCGAGGATCCGCACCGAATGCCCGCGGCGCCGCGCGGTCTCGGCGATCCGCCGCACGCCGTGCAGGGTCTCGTCCCGGCAGAGGATGACCAGGCGCATTCCCGCTCTCCCTCCCCCGCGGCAGGCGCGGGGAGATCGGAGAAGAAGCGGAATCCTAGCACATCTCCCCCGGCCGGGGAGCCTCGGTGGAAATTGGGGGGATGTGAACCGCAAGAGGGCCACAGCCAGCGCCTGAGCGCGGGGGTCTCCGGCGCTCCCTGCGCCTGCCGGGCAACCGGTCAGGCAGCCCTGCCCGGCGACCCGCCCCGCCCTAGAGCAGCGTCAGTTGCGGGCCGCCCTCTGAATCCTGGACGTCGAGCGTCTTCCCGGTGAGCAGATCCGTGACCATTTGGTCGACCAACAGGACCGTCCGGCCCGCATGGTCGAACGTCGAGTCGCCGGGGCGCTCCTTGTCCAGCTTGAGGGACAGCTTCTGATCCTCGATGACAAACCGCGCTGCCACATCAACGGGGACTTCGGCCTGACCAAGCATCTCGGAGAGGAGTCCGCATGCGGCGTCGGTTGCGGCAAACATGATATCCCTCAAATGGGTGGCGAGGCCGCGCCACACATGGGCCACTCACCCACATGCCCGCGACCGAACCAATTGGAAAAGGAAAATCTCCGGGGCTGACAGTCGGACGAAAAGATGAGGTTCACCCTAAGAGATTGACCACGCGGAGTCAACCCGAAGGGCTGATGGTTCGTCCATTCCCGAAAACGCCCGCGTGCAGGGGGGGGAATGCCGCCCCATCGCGCAAATGGAGGGAGCGAGGGGCGCAGGGCGGATGAGACGAATCAGCTTGAGAAGGGAGTCCCCTCCCCGGCGCCCTGGCGCCAGAGAGGGGGCAAGCGGACGCGGCACTAGGGACGCGCCGCGGCAGGAAACCTCTCCGGTCAGGCGGCCCCGGCGCCGACGACCATTCCGGCCAGGGCGGTCTTCTCCTTCCGCGCCCCGTCCTGGACCACCAGGACAGCGGCGCGCACCCTGCGGGCGAGGCGCGGGGCGATTTCGGCCATTCCCGTGTGCCGCCAGAACCAGCCGCCCTCCTCGCCGCCCAGGAGGATGAGGTCGACGTCGAGCTCTTGGGCGGCCCGGGCGATGGACTTCACCGAGTCGCCGAACGCGACCGCGGCCGTCACTTTCAATCCAGCGGCATCGAGCTTCTCGCGCAGGGGGCGCAGGTAGTCCATCGCCGCCTCCCTGCGCATCTGGACGATCTGGTCGACGTACATGGTGTAGCCGTCGAGCTGGCGGGCCCCCAGGATCGGATTCTCGACCACCATCAGGTGAACGCTCTCCACGGCGGGGGCCATGCGGATCACTTCGGTCACGGCCGCCTCGGCGGCCTCAGAACCATCCAGGGGGATCAGCGCGCGAGAATACATGACTCATACCTCCTATCTTTCAAATGGGGCGACGGCCGGGTTCCGCCGTTCTCCCCAAGCGGCTCTCAGGCCGCCCAGCCCGCCAGCGAGGCGAGCGCCAAGAACACAACCGGCAAAAGAGCGATCGTCATCCAAACCATCGCCCTCAGACTTCTGCACTGCCTAGGCCACCCGGAGGAGGTACTCTTCCTCCAAGATGGCGTTCAGACGCTTCGTCCGGGTGCGATCCTCCTCCTCTTCCCAAGGATGGACCGCGCCATCCAGAGGGGGCCTCGGCGAGAGGGTGGACTTTGTCATCCCCCACCAAAGCAGGCCCCACGCCGCCAGGGCCGGGATGCCGACCATCGCGAAAATCCCAAGGAAACGCATTTTGTCCTCTCTCCTCATCATCCCCCTGCGGACGGCCGCGCGGGGCGCAATTAGTCAGGGAGGCTTCGCCCCCCTTCGACCCGGAGAGGTGCAAGAGGAATACCAAAGGGCCCTTTTATATCAACATCAAATTTATCAATAGGTTAAAAGGGAATCTGGCCAAGGGAGGAAGGAGGAGAGATCAGGGTTCGCCACGATATTTCGCTAATTCACGAAATGCCGTGACCCGCTCAGCTTCCGATGAATGGGAAAGAACCCGAGAGCGCACCCGCCCGGCGCGGGGGGATGCGGCGGGCCAGGCCGGGGCTCAGCCGCTCCCCGCCCGGCCGTTCACTGCGCGGAGCCCGCGCTGGGGGCGGATGCCCAGCTTCTTCATCCGGCTCTGGAGGGTGGTCGGCTTCATGCCCAGGATGCGCGCCGCGCCGCGCTCGCCCGAGACGACCCCCCGGGTGCGCTCGAGCACCTGGAGGATATACTGCCGCTCGTGCTCTTCAAGGGTGGTCAGCTCCCCTCTCGGCCTGGGGTGCGCATCCCCGAGGAACTGCTTGTCGAAGGAGAGCACCTCGGCCGAGCCCAGGACCATTCCCCGCTCAACCACGTTCTCCAACTCGCGAATGTTGCCGGGCCAGTCATACCGCATGAACCGCTCCAGGTCCCGCGGGTCGATCGCCTTGATGCGGCGGTTCAGGCGGGCGCTGTGCCGACGGATGAAATGCTCGACGAGCTGCGGGATGTCCTCCCTCCGCTCCCGGAGAGGAGGCACCCGGATCGGGATGACGTTGAGCCGGAAGAAGAGGTCGCTGCGGAACCTCCCCGCCTGGACCTCGGCCTCGAGATCCCGGTTGGTCGCCGCGATGATCCGGGTGTCCACCTGGAGGGTCCGCGTCCCGCCCACACGCTCAAACTCGCGCTCCTGCATCACCCGGAGGATCTTGACCTGGGCCTCCATGGCGATCTCGCCGATCTCGTCGAGGAAGATTGTCCCCCTGTGCGCCAGCTCGAAGCGGCCCAGCTTGCGCTCGACGGCGCCGGTGAAGGCCCCCTTATCGTGGCCGAAGAGCTCGCTCAATAGAAGGGTGTCCTGGAGGGCGGCGCAGTTGACCTTGACCAGGACCCGATTCCGGCGGGAGCTCAGGTTGTGGATGGCCCGGGCGACGAGCTCCTTGCCCGTCCCCGTCTCCCCGAGGATGAGAACCGTCGCCTCGGTGGGCGCCACCTTGCGGATCAGATCCTTGACGTCCTCGATCGCCTTGCTTGAGCCGAGGAGCTCCTCGAAGTTGTGAAGCTCCCGCAACTCGTCGCGCAGCAGGACGGCCTCCTGGTACAGATCCTGCCTGCTCGCCTCAAGCTGCGCGTAGGCGCGGGCGTTCGCCACCGCCGTGGAGATGTAGGGCGCCATCTCGGAGAGAAACTGCGCCATCTCCTCGGTGAACCGGCGGGGCGTGTAGCTCGCCACCGCGAGCTCTCCGAACACCTTTTCCTCGATGGCGAGGGGGATCCGAATCCCGCTGCGGATCCCCCGCTGAAAGACGATCTCGTCCTCCGCGAAGGGGCGCTCGCGCTCCAAATCCTCGTAGATCACATAGAGCTTGTCGGCCCGGTGCTCGATCAGCCAGCCGAGGGTCCCCCCTTCGAGGGGGATGTCCTTGCCCGGCAGGGCGACCACCTCCTCGCCGGTCGTGATGTTGGTCCAGGTGTAGCTCCTCCCGTCCGGATTCAGCAGAAGGAGGGAAACCCGGTCGAGGGGGAAGATGGCCTTCAGCTCGGTGGCCAGGCGGGGCAGGACCGCGTTCAGATCGAGGCAGCAATTGAGAACGTGGCCCACCCGCAGAATCACCTGGTAGCGCTCTTCGGTGGTAAAATGGCTGACCGGCACGGCGAACGCTCCTGTTTTTTCCCGGACGCCCGGGAGAAGAGGTTATGATACCAACTTTACCCGGCGCCTGACACGCCGCCCGGGGGTTCGGGGCCGCGCCGAAAATGGGGGGTTTTCGAGGAAAATGGGACCGCCAGCGCCGCCGGCCAGGCGGAGGGAAGGAGACGCGGAGAGAGCCGGAGGCCCTCCCCGCACGAGCCCCCTCTCCCTCTACGTCCACATCCCCTTCTGCGTCGCCAAGTGCGGCTATTGCGACTTCAACTCCTACGCCCTCGAGGGGCTGCTCGAGACCGGACGCGCCGGGGCCGACTGGGCCCCCCGCTACGCCGACGCCCTCCTCCGGGAGATGGAGGCCCGCTGCCGGGCGCTGGGTCTCGGGGGAAGGGGGGTCGAGACCCTCTTCTTCGGGGGAGGGACCCCCTCCCTCTTCCCCCCGGAGGAGACCGCCCGGGTGCTCGACGCGCTCAAGCGCCGCTTCGACCTCTCGCCCGAGGCCGAGGTCACCCTGGAGGCCAACCCCGGCGCCGCCGACGCGGCGCGGTTCGCCGCCCTCCGGGAGGCCGGGGTGAGCCGCCTGAGCATCGGTGTCCAGACCTTCGACGACCTGGCCCTGCGCCGGCTCGACCGGGCCCACACCGGGGAGGAGGCCCGGGCCGCCTTCCGCGCGGCGCGCGAGGCGGGCTTCGGAAACGTCTCCCTCGACCTCATGTTCGGCATCCCCTTCCAGACCCTGGCGGACGCCGCCTCAGACCTCGAAGCCGCCCTGGCGCTCGGCCCCGAGCACATCTCCGCCTACGAGCTCACCATCGAGCCGGGCACGGCCTTCCACGCCCTCCACGCCCGGGGGAGGCTCGCGGGACTCCCGGACGAGGAGGCTGCCCTCGCCATGTGGGAGCTCCGCGACCGCCTCCTCTCCCGGGCCGGCTACGAGCGCTACGAGATCAGCAACTTCGCCCGGCCCGGCTTCCGCTGCCGCCACAACCTGAACTACTGGCGGCGGGGCGAGTACCTGGGCCTCGGCGCGGGGGCGCACTCCTTCATCGGGGGGAGGCGCCTGTGGAACCACGCGCGCCCCGACGTCTACGAGGAGAAGGCCGGGGGGCCGCCCGCGGGCGAGGAGATCGTCCGGGGCGAGGAGAAGGCCCTGGGCGAGGCCCTCATGCTGGGCCTGAGGCTCAAGGAGGGGGTGTCGCTTCCCGAGATCGCCCGCGCCTGGGGGGCGGACCCCGAGGCGCGCTTCGGAGCGGTCTTCCGGGAGCTGGCCGAGGCGGGGCTCCTCGAGCGCGAGAACGGGACGCTGCGCCTCACCCGGCGAGGGACGCTCCTGGCGAATCAGGTGCTGGCGCGGTTCGTGTAAAGAAGGAGCGTCATGCCGCCCGTCGCCGTCATCCAGAAGATCCGGGCGCCGGTGGAGAAGGTGTTCGGCTTCATCGGCCGCGTGGAGACCCACCCCCGGATCGCGGACTTCTGCCGCGAGGTGCGGATCGTCTCGGCACAGAAGACCGGGCTCGGCACCCGCTTCCACCAGGTCTACACGAACGGGGTCGAGCACGACTCCGAGATCGTCGTCTGGGAGCCCCACAAGAAGATCGTCTGGCAGAACTACGAGGAGGGCTCGAAGGAGCCGGTCCAGATCGTCTCCTACCACTTCGAGCAGGAGGGAGAGATCACCCACGTCCTCCACACGGTCGAGTGCGCGGCTTACGAGAGCCAGGCCGCCCACCGCGACGGCACCGAGCGCAACATCCGGGAGCTGGCGAACCTGAAGCGCATCCTGGAGGGGTGACTCCTACCGCCTCGCCCTCTTGTACCCCCGCGCCTCCATGCAGTCGACGAAGCGCCGGGTCTCCTCCCCCGCGTCGGGGACGCGACGCTCGTAGCCGCCCTCGAGCGGCCGGCCCCCCGGCCCCTCCGGGGTGCGGAACTGGCGGACCGAGGGCGACTGCCCCGCCTGGGCGTGGCGCTCGCACAGGAGGCGGTCCTTCAAGTAGGCCTCCTCCGTCATCCCCTCCTTCGTCCACTCATAGGCCGCGCACCCCGCCAGGGCGCCCGCCAGGAGGAGCGCCGCTGCCGCCGTCCTTCCGTCCGTTCGCATACCGTCCCCTCCCCTCCGACACAGGGGCGCGGGGCCCGCGCCCCTACAAGTCGATCTCCTCCAGCTCCCCGAGGAGCCGCTCCCCCTCGGCCGGGGAGGCTAGGAGCGTCCGCTGGCCGGTGAAGAGGACCTGGCCCGGGCGCGCCCCCCGGGGCCGGCGGAGCCTTTGGACGGGAAGGTAGTCCACCCGCACCCTCCCCTCCGCCCGCCCCCGGCTGTGGTAGGCCGCAAGCGCGCCCGCCTGGAGGAGCGCCTCCTCGCCGGGCCCGCCGGGGGCCCGCAGGAGGACGTGGCTCCCGGGAAGCCCCTGGGCGTGGAGCCAAATGTCCCCCTCCCGGCCCACTCGCCGCAAGAGGGCGTCGTTCCCCAGGGCGCTCTTCCCCACGAAGATCTCCCACCCCCCAGGGGAGCGGAACCGCCGATAGGGCTGGGCGGTGCTCCCCGCCCGGCCCCTGGGGCGGCGGCGGGGCTTCCCGTCCCCCCTCTCCTCGGGGCCGTAGCCCGCCGCCCCGAGGGCCGCCTCGACGCCATCGAGCCCATCGAGCGTTTGGGCCTCCTCGAGGTCATAGAGCAGCCCCTCGAGGAAATCCCGCTCGCCCTCCACCTCTCCCCGGCGCGCCTCGCAGGCCGCGCGCAGGCGCTTGAGCTTCTTGTAGCGGCGGAAGTAGCGCTGGGCATTGGCCGAGGCCGAGAAGCGGGGGTCCAGGGCGATCTCCAGGCGGCGGCCCTCCCGCTCGGCGACGAAGACCGAGGCCCGCTCCTCCACCCGCCCCAAGTTCTCGATGAGGATCTCCCCCTTGCGCCGCACCTCCTCGGCCTCCTCGCCCTGGCGGAGGTCCCGCTCGACGGCGCCCAAGTTCCTGCGGACCCTCTTGAGGTGGCGGGCCAGCGCCTTGGCGAGCCGCGCCTTGCGCGCCACGAGGGCCGACCGCCCCACGATCCCCGCGTAGAAGGCGTCGGCCGCCTCGTTCATGGTGGAGCACGGGCGGACCCGCTCAGACCCAAGGCCCACCAGGTCGAGGGCCGAAATCCCCCTCGGCGCCCCCTCCGGGCCGAGGAGCAGCGCGGGGCGGAAGCGCCGCTCCCGGTAGGCCGCCACCGCCTGCGAGAGGGTGGGCCAAAGCCCCCTCCACCCCTCGCCCGGCCCCGAGCGGGAGGCCACCTCGGCCGCGACGAGGGGGCTGACGCCCGAGAAGGTCTTCACGAGCCAGCGCGCCATCTCCTCCCGGCCCGCCCCCTCCATCCCCGCCTCGGCCACCCGGCGGTGCAGGGTGCCCTCCTCCACGGAATCGGGCGCGATCTTCTTCTGGGGAGGCGGCAGGCAGTAGGCCGCGTTGCGGAGGATGGGCCGGCCCGGGCTCTGATCCGCCGGGACCAGCCTGATGGCGTCGAGGATGCGGCCGCTCCGCCCCTCCACGAGGACGATGTTGCTCCACCGGCCCATCACCTCCGCCATGAGGGCGAAGGCTGCGGAGCCCCCGCCCGGGCGCTCGAGGGAGATCTGGATCACCCGCTCCCACTCCCCCGCCGCCACGCGGGCGACGCGGCAGCCCGCGAGGTGCCTGCGCAGGCTGCGGCAGAAGTCGGGCGGCTCGGCCAAGCCCGGGGGGTTATCCGCCGTGAGGTGGACGCGCGGGTGGGCGGGGTCCGCGCTCAGGATAACCCGCAACCCCTTGCGTCCCGGCCCCGAAAAGCCGAGGAGGACGGTGAGGAACTCGGGCTGGGCGGCCTTTTCGAGGCGGGCGCCCCGGAGGGCCGTGTCCAGCTCGCGGGCGATCGCCTGGAGAACGAAAACGTCCATGTGCACCGGCAAACGAGAGGAGGAAGGCGGCGCCCGGGCCTGCGCCGCGCCGACGTTGACGCGCCCGGTCGGGAAACTTATTGTAAACTCTTTTCATACCGCGGTTAAACCGCGCGGGGGAGGACGAGGTGACCGAGAGCATGACGGGCTACGGGGCGGGCCAGCGCCCCTTGAGGGGCAACACCCTGACGGTGGAGGCCCGCTCGGTGAACCACCGCTACCTGGAGGCCTCGATTCGCGGGCCGCGGTGGTCTCTCCCCCTGGAGGGAGAGGTGCGCGAGGCGGTGAAGGGGCGCTTCGCCCGAGGCCGCTTCGACGTCTACATCCACCTCGTGGAGAGCCCGGACGGCGCCTCCCCCTTCGACCCCGAGGCCGCCAAGGCGGTGGTGGCCTCCCTGCGCGCCATGGCGAAGGAGCTGCGCATCCCCGGGAAGGTGGACCTCGCCCTCCTGGCGGGCTTCCGGGACGCGCTCCGGCCCGCCGAGCCCTCCTTCGCGGCCGAGGAGCTGCGCGGCCCCCTGCTGGAGGCGCTCATGGACGCCCTCGACGCCTTGGCCTCGATGCGCCGGAGGGAGGGGGAATCCCTCGACCGGGACCTTCTGGGCCATCTGAAGGAGGTGAGGCGGCTTTGCGCCGAGGTGCGGGCCCGCCTCCCCGAGGCCCAGGAGGCGCTCCAGGCGCGGCTGCGGGAGCGGCTGCTCAAGCTCGCCGAGGGCATCGGCGTGGAGGAGGGCCGCCTGGAGCAGGAGCTCATCTACGCCGCCGAGCGGGGGGACATCAGCGAGGAGCTCGTCCGGCTCGAGAGCCACATCGTCCAGTTCGAGGGGATGATCGCCTCGTCCGGCCCGGTGGGGCGCAAGCTCGACTTCCTCGTCCAGGAGATGAACCGGGAGGCGAACACCATCGCGTCAAAGTCGGTGG
>CAYMWZ010000114.1:0-323 GCA_964394385.1 uncultured Nitrospinaceae bacterium
ACACGCGTAAGATCGTCGGCAGCGTCAGATGTGTATAAGAGACAGGCTTTCCGTTCCCCGTCTTGACCGTCCCCGTCGCGGTCACCTCGGTCGTCTCGGATGGATACATCGGCATCTCCTCAACCCCTCCCCTCGTCCAAGGGGAGGGGAAAGGGGTGGGTGCTAGTTCGGCGAGAACTCGACGATGACCGCGAGGGGAGGCAGGGCCATTCCCGTCCCGATCTGCTCAATCTGGAGGGCGAGCTGGTTGCCCTGGCCGACCGCCAGGGGAGCCGCCGGGGCGTAGAGGACGAGCCCCGCCACGCCGACGTCGTTCCCGGCGA
>CAYMWZ010000114.1:333-8685 GCA_964394385.1 uncultured Nitrospinaceae bacterium
ACCAAGTCGTAGTTCGCGATCTCGGCCGTCCCCGCCCCGCCCGTCCCGCGGTTGATGAGGTTCAGGTGCTTCGTGTTGGTCGCCTGGCCCGTGATGGCCGCGCCGGGGATCACCCGCACCTTTTCGACCTTGCAGTCCACGGGAGCCTCGAAGATGACGTGGCCGAGGGTCGCGTCCGCCGCCCCGGTCGGGGGGAGCGCCACCGCCTTGTCGTGCGTCCCGGGCGTGTCGTATGCCTGCCGCTGGCTCATGCGCGTCTCCTCTCTCCCCCTCACCCCGACCCTCTCCCCGAGGGAGAGGGTGCCCGCCGAAGGCGGGCGGGTGAGGGCGTTGTGTGTCGCCTCGTTACGCCGGAGCGCCGCGGTAGAAGCCGCGGTAGTCCAGCGCCGCGCCGCCGTAGACGTGGCGGATCTTGTAGCGGACCTTGTCGGCGTTGAATCCGCTCCCCGCGGCGGGGTTGTCCTCGATGAAGAGCTCGGGCTCCTGCTGGTCGTCGAGGAAGCCGATCTCGATGGTGTCCATGAGGCTCGGGTCCGCGACGAGGAACCAGTCGTTCGCGTCCGTGAGTTCGGGCACCCAGAGGGGCTCGACCCCCAGCCGGTTGATGACGCTCGGCTGAGTGGAGTTCTCGTTCGCGATCACCTTGACCGCCGACTGAGTGAGGTCGAAGGCCTCCTCCAGGAGCTCGGTGGGGTGCACGAGGTACTTGGGGCGCGCCTGGGAGGCCACCTCGACCCCCGCCTCCCCGTAGAAGGTCTGCTGCCCCATCGCCTTGATGCCGGCGATCAGGTTCGCGTAGGTCAAGGCGTTGGCCGAGGTGTTGGCGTGGCTCGCGTGGAAGAGGGCGAGGCCGTCGTAGATCGCGGGGTTCGTGGCGAGGAAGTCGAAGACGAACTTGTTGAGGGTCCGCTGCGCGGCGCGGGCCAGCCGCCTGGGGATCGTCCGGACGGCGCCCATGTCGTCGTTCTGGATCATCTCCCAGGTCAGGTCCTCGATCCCGCCGCGCTTCTCGACCGCGTAGGTCACCTCCTCATCCGTCGGGGAGGCCAGCGCGGGATAGGTCGCCTGCTCGGCCACCTTGGCGAGGTCCCCGTAACCCCCCACCCGCACCCGGCGGTTCGTGCGGAAATCCCTGACCGGAACGACTGCCGAGACGATCCTCCGCCACAGGTGGAAGCGCTCGTCCCGGAAATCCCGCAGCATGGCCCGGCGGATGGAGTCGCCGAAGGCCTCGCCCCAGGTGCTCGTCTCAAGCGAGGCCGAGAGCCGGCGGATGCCGTTCCAGTCCTCGGCCGCCCGGTGGTAGTGGAAGGTCTCGGCGAAAAACTGCCGGGGGGTGAGGCGGTGGCCGGTGAAGTCCTGGAACGCCTCGCTCAAGAACCGGTAGGGGGCGAAGCCCTCGGCCGTCTGCGGGGCGGTCTCCCAGAGGCCATCGAGGGCCGCCCGCTTCCGGTCGAGCTCATCCCGCACCACCTCGGCCCGGGCGCCGAAGCCCCGGAGCGCCCCGCTCGCGGTGAGTTTCTCGAGGGTGGCCGCCTCGAGGCGGATGGCCTCCTCGGCCTCGGCGTCGCTCGGGCGCCGCCCGGCGAACTGGGCCCGCACCTTCTCCCGGACCGGCCCCGGGAGAGAGGAGGCGGCGAGCCGCCGCTCGAGGGGATCGGGCCCCGCGGCCGGGGCGCTTCCCTTGCCCGCGAGGTCCCACTCAAGACCTGCCTCCTCGCACGCCGCGAAGAGTTGCTGCGGGGTCCACCGCTCGCCGAGCCCGGCCGCGGCCTCGGGCGCGGCCGTCCTGAGTTTTTCCAGCAGTCTCTCGAACATTTTCACCTCCGTTGTCGGCGGGCGGCCCGCGGCGAGCCCCAAGAGAGCCCCCCCCAGCCGCCCCTTGTGAACGACGTCGACGGAATGGACCGCCTCGATCTTCTGGATGTGGAGGACGAGCCTCCCGCCCTCCTCCTGGAACTCGGCGCGCCCGAGCACGTCGAAGGAGAAGCCGAAGGGTTCCTCGATCCCGCGCTCCAGGGCGTCGTGGGCCAGGGCGTGGAACCACCCGGCCGACTTCGCCACCGCGAAGGTGGAGAGGAGGCCCTCCGCGGTCATCCGCACGTTGCGGTGCCAGCCCACCAGGTCCTTGATGTCCGGCCCCCCCGAGGGGGCGTGGTTGGCGAAGGCCTGCGCCCCCTCGAACAGGGGGGCGGCCTCGCGCAGCACGGCCTCGGGCAGGAACCAATCGCCCTCGCGCGAGTGGCCCGGCCGGGCGATGAGGACCTCGAAGTCCCAGGGGCGCTCCTCCTCCCCCGCCGCCCGGAGGATCTGGCCCCTCAGGCGCAGGCTCCGGGGCTCCTCCGCCTGGGCCCCCTCCCGGCCGAAGCAGCGTCGAATGAGCGTCTTCACCTCGTCCCTCCTCATCGTTGCGGCCCCTCCCAGATGCGGGCGCCCGGCCCGCGCGCGGGGCGCGACGAGGAGAAATGTAGGCCAGCCCGCCCGAGAACCACCTACGGGAATTGCGCGCTGGTTCGCGGCAGGGAAAAAAATTTTTGGGAGAGGAAAAAGCTTGTCAGATCAGGGGGATTTGGGAGAGGATGCCCGAGGCGCCGCGCGGATGGCCGGCCCCCCCCCGGCCCGCGGGCCTCTCTGCGGGAGGATCCCCACGTGTGGAGGATGATCGCGGCGGTGGGGGACGCCCTGGTCTGGATCCCCTGGAGCCACCTCGTCGACATCGGCCTCATGTGGTTCCTCGTCTACCACGTCTACGTGCGCTTCCGCGGCACCCAGGCCATGCGCCTCCTGGTGCGGGTCTTCCTGGTGTGGCTGGCCTACCTGGCCGCTCAGGCCGCGGGGCTCCGGCTGACCTCCTTCCTCCTCTGGGCGCTCTGGATCGCGGTGCTCATCCTCTTCCTCATCAACTTCCAGGAGGAGATCCGGAGGATCTTCCTGCGGCTCAACCCCATGCAGCCCCTCGCGCTCCTCATGCGAAGGGCGCTGCGCGTCCGGCTGCCCGAGGAGGGCTTGGTCGCGCTGGTGCAGTCCGCCTTCGGCCTCGCGCAAAGACGGACCGGCGCCATCATGATCCTGGAGCGGCGCGATCCCATCGAACCCCTCCTGCGCAGCCCCGGCGAGGTGATCCGCGCCGACATCCGCCCCGGCCTCTTGGAGACCATCTTCTTCAACGGGACCCCGTACCACGACGGGGCCGCCGCGGTGCGCGACGGCCGCGTGGACCGGGTCGGGTGCGTGCTGCCCCTCTCGGAGAACCGGGAGCTTCCCGCCGAGTACGGGACGCGCCACCGCGCCGCCGCGGGCCTCACGGAGAAGTGCGACGCCCTGGCCGTGGTGGTCTCCGAGGAGCGGGGCGAGGTGTCGGCCGTCGAGGGGGGCCAGATCAAAACCCTGGAAACCCCCGAGGAGCTCACCTCCTGGCTCATGGCGCGGCTCCAGGCGCAGCGGACCGAGCCGGCCCGGAGGTGGGCCGTCTCGAGGGAGACCCTCACCCACAACTGGCGCCCCAAGCTCATCGCCCTCGGGGCCGTGGCCGCCCTCTGGCTCCTGGGGGGCGAGCAGCGCGAGAACCCCCGCAACATTCTCCTCCGGCTGGGCGGCGGCGCCGAGGAGATCTTTTCGGTCCCGGTGAGCTACTACAACATCCCCGATGGGCTGGAGCTGGGGAGGGCCTCGGCGCGCAGCGCGGTGGTGCGCCTGGGCGGAAGCCGCGACATCCTCAACTTCCTCGACCCGGGCCGCCTGCGGATCTGGGTAAACCTCCAGGGCGCCCGCGAGGGGGAGTCCCGCCACCCCATCACGGAGCGCCACATCGACCTGCCCGGCAGGGTGCGCCTCCTCGGGGTGGACCCCGCCGAGATCGCAGTCCGCCTGACGAGCCGCCCAAAACCCCAGGCTCCCCCGCCCGGGGGGTGAGGTCCGGAATCCGCCCGCTCCGGCAGGGAGGCTTGCCCTTCTTTCGGGGGGGTCTCGGATACGCGGATTTTTTTCTCAAAAACTCCGCGTTGCGAACAAACCCTTGCGGGATCAGGCCCGGCCTCCCATATTTAAAGATGAGGGAACGACCGAGGAGCCGTGCGAAAGTCCCCGTGACGCGGGCCGGCGGGTGCGGCCAGAACCCGGCAGATGCCGGGGGACGGGGCCTCCAGGCGCGGCGCGCTTGGGCGTCCCGCGGAGCGATGGGGGAAAGCCGCTCCAAGGGTGTAGGGTCCACCTACAAAGGGAGAACGTATGAGGATACCGAGAAATCGCGAGACCCGTGCGGAGTTCCTGCCCTCCCCAGCCTCATCCGTCAGCCGGGTGGGGAGGAATCTGAAAGGCTGACGATTCGACGGGGCGGATATCCGCCCTTCCCGGCCCATGGGCCGGACAAAACGGAAGCCACAAAAAAGGAGCGGGGTGCAACGCCCCGCTCTCTTTTTTTGGGGCGCTCCGCGCGGAAAGCCACGTCGTAGGGGCGAGGCGCGCCTCGCCCTACGTCCCCGCGATATCCCTCGCGGGTCTTCACGGCACCGTCCGTTTCAGAGGAGCTCGAGCTGGCGGAGACGTTCCGCGTCCCATCCCGCGTTCGCGATCATGGCGCGGAGCGTGCCGACGGGGAAGGTGTCTCCCATGCGGTGAAAGGCGACGACGACGCGCCGGCCGTCGGGATGGCGGTAGACGCGGTGGCTGCCGCGGGTGCGCTGGAGGGTAAAACCGTCTCGATGGAGGGCTTGGATGAAGCGGCGGGCGGTGACCCCTCGCGGGGGCCCGTTCATACGTTGACGACCACCGAGGGCGACGCCCACTCCACGGCGCCCCGCTCAGGGTCCACCGGGATGGGTTCGCCCGCCTCCCGCAGGTCCTCCACGTAGAGCTCCACCGCCTCCCGGATGTTGGCCAGGGCCTCCTCGGGGGTGTGGCCCCAGGTGTGGCAGCCCCGGAGCGCGGGGCAGGAAGCGTGGTACGCCTCCCGGCCGTCCTCGAACCGATCCTCTTCGATGACCACCTTAAAAACGTGCGACTTCACCTGGCCCTCCTTGCCCCTCGGGGCGAGCCTCATGCCAAATTCAGAATAGCACCCAACCCGGGGCCGTCAAGGGAGGTGCTTGTGGAAAGTTGGAGCCGCGCGGCCGGCATGCCTCGCTACCTCCCCCTGTGGAAGAAGGTTGGGGTGAGGGGAGGGAGCTAAGCCGGGATTTCCCGTTTGGCCTCGTGCATAGGAACAATTTTAGGAGGATGCCCACCGGCTTACGAGCATGGCCAGCAGAGGAAATACCAAGAGGTAGAAAACAAACGCCAGGAAAAAGTGCCATGAAGAATTCTCCTCCAAGACCTTTTTTCCTCCGGTTCCTTGATTTCATCTTCGGTGTATAGCTTTTTGGCCCACGGTTTTGCGCCGAAGAATGCATAGCCAAAGTTTAGGAACAAGAACACTGACAGCGCAGCGAGGGCCGCCGCGAAAAAAGCTGGGACCGCGCTCGCCTTTGGCGGCACTACCAAGTCCAAATAGAGGACAAAAAGGAACCACACGGCTGGCCCCAAATTCAGGACCCCCACTGCCACAATAAGTCGCAAGATGTTCTTCCGGCGGGCAGCACTTCCTTTGCCTTTGATAAAGCCCTTAATCCCAAATGGGGCGAACTTGCTCATTGCTGGAAGGAGAACGCTTCAGAAGACTGCGAAAAAAATCACGAAGGCATCCTTCGCATCATATTTCATATGCCTTCCCCTCGGCTTAGGCCCGGGTTCAGGGACCAGAGGGACCGAAGGGCGTCGAGCTTCCCGCCCCGCTCACCGATCCCAGAACCTGATCCACTCGAGCCAGGTCATCGTCGGCACGTCCTCGGCGGCGAGGAGGGCCGTGCGGGCGATCACCTCATCCCCGAGGCGGGCTTCGATCTCGCCCACCTTCTGGCCCTTCTTGAGGGGCGCCTGGAGGGGGAGCGCGACGTTCAAGCGGGTGGCGACCTTGGGGGCGTCGAGCCGCCTCAAGACGACGGGGACGGGCACCCCCGCCGCGAGCCTCGTCGTCTTCTTCTTCGCCCCCTGGACGGGCACGGGCTTCTCGAGCTGCTTCACCTGGGCGAAGAGAGTTTCTTTCTTGTAGAGCCGGAAGCCCTGGATGAGGAGCCTCCGGGTCTCCCGGTCCCGGTCCCTCCGGGTCGGGGCGCCGAACACGACCGAGATGAGCCGCATCCCCCCCCGCTGGGCCGTCGCGCAGAGGTTGAAGCCGGCCTCCTCGTAGTAGCCCGTCTTGAGGCCGTCCATCCCCTCGAAGCCGCGCAGGAGCGCCTGGTTGGTGTTGTAGAGGATGAACTTGCCGCCCCGGAAGGGCTCCTTCCACACCTTCGTCCAATCGAGGACGAGAGGGTGGCGCACCATCTCGCGGGCGAGGAGGGCGGTGTCCCGGGCCGAGGTCCAATCCTGCGCCTCGCCGCGGCCGGGCGGGAGGCCGTGGACGTTCGTGTAGACCGTGTTCTTCATCCCGAGCTCCCGGGCCCGCTCGTTCATGAGGTGCACCATGGCCTCGGGGGTGCCCGCCAGGTGCTCGGCGATGGCGTAGGAGGCGTCGTTCGCCGAGGCGATGGCCACGGCCTTGTAGATCTCCTCCAGGGAGAAGGTCTCCCCCTGCTTGAGGTAGACCTGGGAGCCCCCCATCCGGCTCGCCTCGGCCGAGGTCCGGACGATCTCCTCCAGCTTGTGCTCCCCCTTCTTGACCGTCTCGGCCACGAGCAGCATGAGCATCATCTTGACGATGGAGGCGGGGATGTGCCTCGCATCCGCCTGGTGCTCCTCCAGGATCTTCCCCGTCTCGGCCTCCATCAAGATGGCGGCCTTGTAGGGGGGCTGCCGCTCCCCGTCGGGGGAAGGCGCCGGGCGGGGGGCGGCGAGGGAGGCCGCGCCCGGGGAAAGCGCGAAGACCACCAGGATGAGTCCGACCCCCGCCCACCGCACCGCACTGAGACGCATCACCACCCTCCCTCCTGGCCCGCCCGGGCGCGCCCCGGCGCGGCGAAGCCGTTTCACCTGGCACATCGCATGGGGTCCATCCGGGGAGGCAGGGCGGCGCTGCGGGATTCTCCGGACGGCTCCAACGGGCGGGACGAACCTCCACCTCTTCCCGCCAAGACTACCACCGCCGCCAAACGGCGCAAGGGGGGCGGGCCGGAGGCCCCGGCGGGCGGCCCTGGGACAAAAGGACGGGAATTGACGATCAAAAGGAGTCCCGCTAGGATCCTGCCGCTTTCCCGCAGAAAACGAGGGAGCGGCCCGCGCCGCCCCCTGGCGTCTTGTCCCCCGAGGCCGCCGTGCGCCTCATCCGGCGGCCTTCTCCCGGAGAGGAGAAGAACCATGTCGTCGAAGCGTGCCCTCATCGGTCTTGCGGCCGGCGGGCTGGCCCTCGCCCTCCTCGCCGCCCCCGCCGGAGCGGCCGAGGACGTGATGCGCGCGGCGAAGAAGGAGGGGAAGGTCACCTGGTACACGGCCATCGCCTATGCGCAGGCCCAGGAGGTGTGCAAGAAGTTCAACGACAAGAAGCTGGGCATCCAGTGCATCGTCCACCGGGACGGCTCGGGGCCCCTCTACCGGCGCTACCTCCAGGAGGCCAAGGGAGGCGTCCACGTGGCGGATGTCTTCCACACGGCCAACATCGGCCACTTCCTGAACCTGAGGGAGAAGGACCTCGTCCCCTATCAGCCCAAGGGGATCGAAAAATACCACCCCGCCTTCCGGACCGACCACGGCTACTGGACCATCTGGCGGGCGACGGTGATCGTGCCCTTCTACAACACGAAAAAGGTCGCCGCCGCGGACGCCCCCAAGGGCTGGAAGGACCTCCTCGACCCCAAGTGGCAGGGCCGGCTCGTCCAGGCCCACCCCGCCTACGCCGGCAACATCGTCTACCTCTCGCTCACCACGATGCGGCTGTCGGGGGAGGACTACTACCAGAAGCTCTCCGCCCTCAAGCCCAAGATCACCCAGTCGAGCCTGGCGCCGCTCCCCCTCATCGCGCGCGGGGAGGCGGATGTGGGGACCGGCAGCCCCCTCTACGCCATCATGATCGCCATCAAGAAGGGGGAGCCCCTCCGGCCCGTCTTCCCGCCCGAGGGCGTGCCCATCAACCCCATGCCGACCGGCATCATCAAGCGGGCCCCCAACCCGAACGCGGCCAGGGTATTCACCGACTTCATCTTCAGCCAGGAGGCCCAGCAGCTCCTCGCGGACCGCAACCTCTACGTGGGCCACCCCGACGTGAAGTACCCCAAGGGGCTCCCCGCGCCGAAGGACCTGAACATCGTCAACATCCCGCCCGAGGAGCTCCGCAAGCGGACCAAAGAGATCGTCGACATGTTCAGGAAGCTGTTCGGGGTGTGA
>CAYMWZ010000115.1:0-3878 GCA_964394385.1 uncultured Nitrospinaceae bacterium
GATCATGCCTAGTCTCGTGGGCTCGGAGATGTGTATAAGAGACAGGCGCCGACCAAAGGGTCCAGATGATGCTCCACCTCCTTGCCGCGGCTCCCCGGCAGGAGGGCGATCACGCGCGCCTCCGGCCCGATGCCCAGCGCCTCCCGCGCCGCGCCGCGGGATGGCGCTTCGCGCAGAGCGTAGGCCACTGGGTTTCCCACGAACTCCGCGCGCCCCCCCTCGCGGGTGAAATAAGGCGGCTCGAAAGGATAGATGGTCAGCACCAGATCGAAGACCCTGGCGATAGTGCGGGCGCGCCCCCCCCACCAGGCCCAAACCTGGGGCGGGATGAAGTAGATGAGGCGGGGGCGGCGGGGAAGCCTTTGCAGGGCCCGAGCGAAGGAGA
Source organism: uncultured Nitrospinaceae bacterium (assembly GCA_964394385.1). Taxonomy (GTDB): domain Bacteria; phylum UBA8248; class UBA8248; order UBA8248; family UBA8248; genus CAYMWZ01. Next base: position 386 of record CAYMWZ010000115.1, read on the forward strand.
GGTTGAAGCCGGGATAGTCCACCAGCACCACTGCCTCAGGCCGCCCCTCGCGCACCCGCTCCAGAAGATCCCGCCGGATGCGGCGCAGGCGGGGAAGAACCTTGGGGATGCTGCCAAGCCCGACCACGGAGAGGGAGCCAATCTCGTGGACCACCTCGGTGCCAGCCCTGCGCATGGCTTCCCCCCCCATGCCGAGGGTGCGCAGGCCCGGCATCTTCCGGGCAAGGGCCTCGAGGAGGCAACCCGCGTGAAGATCGCCCGAGGGCTCCCCCGCCGCCACCACCATCCGGGCGCCGCCCGTTCTCATCGTTGCCCGTCGTCCGTCCAGCCGATCACGGCCACCCCTGCCGCATCTGCCTCGCGCGCAAGGCGATCGCGCTCAATCAGAAAGGTCCGCCCCGCCTCAACCAGCAGAGCAGAGGCGCCTCCTTCGCGCAACACCTGAAGCGTCTGGGGACCCACCACCGGGACGTCATAGCGCGGGTCCTGCCGGGGGCGAGCGACCTTGCACACCAGGGCGCCCTTTCCCGCCATCGCGCACCCCCGGCGGATGGCCTCGTCCGTCCCCTCCATGGCCTCGACAGCGACGACGGTGCCCCTGCGGACCACCACCGTCTGGCCAATGTCGAGCCGGGCCACCTCGCGCGCGATGCGAATGGCGTAGTCGGCGTCCCTGCGCTGGGCTTCTTTCAGGCGGCGGCGGCCAATTGGCCCGCGGGGGGCGAGGAGGTGGCCAAGGTACTCGGTTTGGGGGAAAACCTCGAAACCATTCTCCTCGAGGAAGGCGATGGCCGCGTCCATGATCGTCACGTCGGCCATGTTCCTCGCCCGGCGGAGGAAGCGCAGCGCCTCGAGATCGAACTTCAAGGATTGGAAAAGCATGCGCTTCTCCACCTTCCCGGCGAAGCCGACCCGCCGAACGCCCTCGGCGCGGAAGAAGCGGATCACCCTTTTGGGCTGGGTCGGGGCGAGGTGGACAACGGAGTCCGCCTTTCCCTCCAAGGACTGGCGCACGGGCTCCGAAAAAGCCACAACGGCGACCTCTCGGTCCCGTTCCCGGGCCTTTTCCAGAAACTCAACAGCCAGCGCCCCGGAACCAGCGATGAGACCGATCCGCTTCGGGGAGGTGGTCATCCTCGGATGGATTACAGCGGGGCGGGCGCAGGAAGGTTCAGCATCTGGACCGCACGGAGAGCGACGTCGAGCGAGCGCAGCTCGCGCTCAGGATCGGCAACGATGGACCCCGTCTGAACCGCCCTCAGGAAATGGCGAAGCTCAAGCTTCAGCGGATTTTCTCTGTGCACGAACAGCCTCTCCACCTGGGATTGTTCGCGGTACTTCAGTTCCTCGCGGGAGAGGCTGTGCTCGCTGGAAGCCTTGCGGTAGATCCGCATCTCCTGGTCGGCATAATCGAGCGTGATGTAGGCGTCAGGCTGGGTGATGGCGAGGGTGCGGATCTTGTTCTGCGTGACGCGGCTCGCGGTCAAGTTCGCGACACAGCCGCTCGCGAAACGGACTTGGACGTTGGCGATATCGTCCCGATCGCTCAAGATCGAGGCCCCCGCCGCCGAGAGGTGGGTGACCTCCTCGTCCACTAGCCGCATGACGATATCCAGGTCGTGGATCATCAGGTCGAGCACAACGCCGTCCTCGCGGACGCGTGGAGCGAAGGGCCCCAGCCGGCGGCACTCGATCAAGATCGGATCCCGGACGATGCGCTGCAGCTCCTGCACCGCCCCGTTGAAACGCTCCACGTGGCCGACGTGGAGAACCCGGCAATTTTCCGTCGCCAGCCGGAAGAGGTCGCGCCCCTCGGCCACGGTGGCGCAGATAGGCTTCTCCACCAGGACGTGGACGCCGTTCTCCAGAAACATACGCGAGACGAAATGGTGGTGAACGGTGGGGACGGCGACGATCACGGCCTCCACACGGCCGATCAAGTCGGCCGGATCGGTAAATGCCTCGGCACCGTATTTGTCGGCCACCTCCTCCGCCCGCGGCCGATCGATGTCAGCCACGGCGGCCAGATTGACGTCCACCAGTTCGGCGAGGGCGGCGACATGGTAGCTCCCCATGTGCCCGACGCCGACCACACCCACGCGCATCGAATCCATTACAAGCAGCAAGCTCCCTCGGGCGATGCAGCCTACACCTCGCCTTGACACACACCCCGCTCTGAATTCCGGAGGAATTCTATCACGGATCGGACCTCCCGTCCCAGGGGGAGTTCCGCCTCTATCCGCTCGATTCCCTCAGCCACTGTCTTGGCCTCCTGGAAAAGAATCCGGTAAGCCCGCTTCAGATGGCCCCGCACCTCCGGCTGGACCCCCCGCCGCCGCAGGCCCACGACGTTCAGCCCCCGCACCCGCGGCGGATGCCCTTCGACCGTTGTGAAGGGCGGAACGTCCTTGCGAACCCCGCTGGGGCCGGTGATGAACGCCCCCTCCCCCAAGCGGACAAACTGATGCACCCCGACGAAGTTGGAGATGAAACAATCGTCGCCCATCTCCACGTGGCCGCCGAGGCCGATGCCATTCGTCAAGATGACTCTGTCGCCCAGCTGGCAGTCGTGGGCCACGTGGGCGCACACCATGATGTAACAGCGCTCCCCGACGCGGGTCACCTTCTCTTCGTACTTCGAGCGGTGAACGGTGGCCATCTCCCGGATGACGGTTCCGGGTCCGATTACGATTCCTCCGCCCTTCCCCGCGAAGTCAACGATTTGGGCCTCTGCGCCGATGACCGCGCCGGGGAAGATCCGGCAGCCGGCCCCGATGGAAGCGGGGCCCTCGAGGACGGCGCAGGCGCCCACCTCGCACCCGTCCGCCAGGCATACCTCCGCGCCGATCACGGCGCCGGGGCCCACCCGCAGCCCCTGGCCGAGGACGGCTGCGGGGTCGATGTGGGCAGCAGGGTGGATTTCGCTCACGGCGTTTTCGAAGAGGGCGCGGTCACCGCGGTTATGACGGCCTCGGCGACCGTCTCTCCCTCCACCGAGGCCAGGCCTTCCATCTTCCAGTAGTTCCCCCGGCTTCGGAGGAGTTTGACCTCGAGCCGGAGCTGGTCTCCGGGCACGACCGCGCGCCGGAACCTCGCCCGCTCGATGCTGCCAAAAATGAAATCCGAGCCCCGCTCCACGAGATTCAAGCTGAAGATGCAGATCAGACCCGCCTGCGCCATGGCCTCGATGATCAGCACGCCGGGCATGATGGGCCGGGCCGGGAAGTGACCGGGGAAGAAGGGCTCGTTGTGGGATACATTCTTCTGGGCGACGATGGCGACTGCCTCGCCGTCCACCTCGAGGACGCGGTCCACGAGTAGCATCGGGAAGCGGTGCGGGATCAGACGCAGGATCTCATCCGTTTCGATCATTTTTTCGGTTCTCGCAATTTCGCCTCCAGGGCGCCGAGGCGGCGCAGGATCTCGGGCAGGCGCCGATAGACCGCCAAGCGCCGCCGGGCTTCACCCGCCTCGGTGGCCGGCGCGTCCAGAT
>CAYMWZ010000115.1:3888-8678 GCA_964394385.1 uncultured Nitrospinaceae bacterium
CCACCCCCACCTGGCCCCCCATCACGACGCCCCGGCCCAGCCGGGCGCTGCCCGAAATGCCCACCTGGCCCGCCAGGATGCACCCCTCGCCCATCACCACGTTATGGGCCACCTGGACGAGGTTGTCGATCTTCGTCCCCCGCCCGATGCGGGTCTCCCCCAACGCCCCCCGGTCGATCGTGGCGTTCGCTCCGATCTCGACGTCGTCCTCGATCACCACCACGCCCGTTTGGGGGAATTTCACCAGGCCGCCGCTTTCGTCCCGGACGTAGCCGAATCCATCGGCGCCGACTACCGCGCCCGCGTGAACGATGACGCGGTTGCCCAACTGGGTGCCGGGATAGAGAACGCAATTGGGATAGATGACGCAGTCCGCCCCCAGCTTCACTCTCTCCCCGAGTCGCGCGCCCGCACCGATGCGGCAGCGGTCGCCAAGCTCCGCCCCCGCGCCGATGGAGGCAGCCGGTCCCACCGAGACGCCCTCGCCCATCCGGGCGCTCTCGGCGACCTGGGCCGAGGGATGGATGCCAGGCGCGGGCAGAGCGGAGGGCCGCAGAAGGCCGACCGCCCGGGCGAAGGCAAGCTTCGGATTCTGGCAGCAGATGGCGGGGCGGCCAGGGTCGGCGCCTGGCGGGACGATCAGCGCGCCGGCGGAGGTGGGAGACTTCAATCCTTCCGGGGATTCAACGCAGCTCAGGGTGTCGGGCGCGGCGGAGTCGTACTCGGCAACGTCGCGAACCTCGAAGCCGCCGTCGCCCAGGACTTCACCCCCGATTCTCCGCGCGATCTCCGAAAGACGCATGTTCACTTCTTCTTTTGCTGATCGTAGCGCTGGATGATCTTTTCGGTCAGATTGATCGTCTGCGTGGCGAAGAGAACACCCCCTGCCGCGCTGTCTACGATCAGGTCGAATTTCTCCTCCCGCCCGATTTGGTGCACCACGTCCCGCACTTCCTTGACGATTTGGGTGACCGCCCTTCTCTGGCGCTCACCCAAATCCCGCTGGCTCTCCTCGAGGAGGCGCTTGAGGTCATCCTGCTCCCGGGCGAGATCTCTGCGGAGGCGGCGAAGGTCGGAATTTTTGCGCTCGCGCTCCTCCTCCCGCCAAATCGCGCTCTTCTGCTCTATCTCAAGCTCAAGGTCGCGGGCTTCTTGCGCCGCCTTCTGGAGGGCCTCCTGCCTGGTCCTGAAGGTCCCCTCCAGACGTTTCTTCTCCTTCTCCAGCGCATCGCGGGCATCGCGGCCCGCGATCGACTGGGTCAAGATCTGCTGAACGTTCACCACGCCGATCCTCGCCGCGGCCGCGCCCGGAGGGTTCCAAAAGAGGAGGAGAAGGATGGCAACCAATCCGAGAGAAAATGCTTCCAGGAGATACCGTCGCACCCGCTTTACCCTCCCGCGTGGACGAATCTTCGAAACGCCCTTTTAGAAGGCCGCGCCCATGCCAAAGTGAAACTCCCGCGGGCGCTCTCCGGTTTTCTTGTCGATCTTATATCCAACGTCGAACCGAATCGGCCCGATCGGAGTGACAAAGCGCAACCCGAAGCCGGCGCCTACACGCAGGTCGCCCAGGTCGAACGCATTGTGACGCTCCCAAACGTTCCCCGCATCAAGGAAGGCGGCAATCTGGGTCGGCCCGATGAAGGGATGGGTCACCTCCAATGAAAAAAGGGCAGAAGAAAAACCGCCGATTGCCTCGTCGTTCTCGTCTCGCGGACCGATGTCCCGGGAGCGGAACCCCCGCACTTGATTGCGGCCTCCCAAGAACAGCCGACGGAACGCGGGAACCGCCCCGGTGAATGCGTCGATGTAACGAGCGTTCGCGCGGTAGGAGAGAACGAGATCCTTCAACAAGCGAATCCGCAACCAATCCCCGATGCTTTGGTACTGCCGGAAATCCACCTCGAAGAAAAATAGGTCGATGTCTCCCCCCAGGAACGTCCCGGAGATCGAAGGAGAAACCAGAAACGTCGTGCCGGAGGTGGGGAAAATTCTTCGGTTGCGGCTATCGTAAACCAGCGAGGGAGTCAGCGAGCTTTCGAGAAAATTCACGCCTTCCTGCTCTTGGATGAAGACCGCCGCAGTTGGGGAAATGTTGGAGATTTTCGAATTTGAAAGTTCATAGGTAATGAAGCCCGTCAAAAAATCCCGCAGCTCCTTCCCCACCCGGATGCGTCCGCCCTCCCTCCGGTTGGTGAAGGTGTCGAACTCTTCCTCAAGGAAAAACAGTTCCCCGCCGAGGGAGAAACCCTTGTCAAAGAAGTCCGGGTCGGTGAACGAGCCAACCAAATCCTTCCTCAAGGAGGAAAATCGCGCAAAGAAAGAAGTGACGTAGCCCCTCCCGAACAGGTTGTCTTCCCGAATCTCGCCGGTGACGAAGCCGCCCTCGTTGCTGTTGAAGCCGAACCCGCCCGCAATCGCCCCAGTGGGCTTCTCCTTGACCTCGATGTCGATGTCGAGGATCTCGTCGCTGCCGGGCCGGCGCTTCTCCAGGACGCGCACGTCCTCGAAATAGCCCAGCCGCCGAAGCCGGGTGCGCGTATTCCTCAGCCCGGTCGCGTCGTACAAGGAGCCCTCGGTCACCCGCAGCTCGCGGCGGACGACGTTATCCCGGGTGCGCGTGTTGCCCTTGACTTCGACACGGCCGATATAAACTCGTTGCCCCTTGTTGATCTCGATCTGAAGATCGACGGTCTTCTTCTCGTCATTGGCCTTCGTGGAAGGGCGGATGTCGGCGAACGCGTAGCCGCGCTCGGCGAAGGTGTTCGTAAATTTCTGGACATCTTGCAACATGAGGGTTCGGTTGAAGATATCCCCCGGGAATAGCTCCATCTTCCGCTTGAGCTCCTCCGGCGGGACAACGTCCTCCCCGCCGCGGATCTCCACCGCGCCCAGCCGATAGGCGAAGCCTTCGCTGATGGGGATGGCGATGTTGAGCTTGCCCCGCTCGCGGTCCTCGCGGATGATGGGCTCCCCCACCTGGACCTTGATGAATCCACGGCTCTCGTAAAGGATGCGGATCCGGACGAGATCCTTTTGAAGCTCATCCTCCTTGAATATCCCTGAACCGGTGAGGAAGGAGAAGAACCCTCCCTCGCTCGTCTCCATGGCGGCGAGGATGTCTCTTCTGGAGATGCTCTCGTTGCCGCGGAAGCTGATCGTCTCGATCTGGACGCTTTCTCCTTCGTCGATGAGCAGCGCCACAGACACCGTGTTCTGGGGCCCTTCCTTGAGAACGGCCTCTACGCGGGCGAAGTAGTAACCCTGCTCCTGGTAAAGTTTCCGGATGTTTCGGACGGTCTCCTTGATCGTCGCTTCGTTGACGATGGTTTGTGCCTTTACGGTGACGCGCTCGCGGATCTTCTCCGAATCTATATTGACGTTTCCCTGGGTTTCGATGCTGGAGATGGTGGGCTTCTCGGAGACGCGATAAATCACGCGCAGCCCCCCCTCGAACGGCTCCACATCGACTCTTACGTCGCGGAAAAATCCCAGGCCGTAGACCGTCCGCACATCCTCGCGGATGCGGTCCACCAGCTCGATGTTGGTGTAGCTCCTCCCCTCGGCGAGGCGGATATAGAAAAGGATCGTCGACCGATCCACCCGGCGGTTGCCCTGGATCTCGATGGTTCTCACGGTGATGGCTGGGGAGGGGGGCTGCCCGAAAGCGTTTCTCGGCACGAAGAGAAGACAAACCACTACACTTACGGCGCAGGCCATCACCTTCGCCGCGGCGCGCATCCACTTACCCCCTGTGGAAGAGCGAAGGCGCCTGGAGAACAGCGCGAGCGCCTCTATGCATCCTGCGCGCTTAAAACCTCGGAGCCTTCCTTGGACTCGAACACCAACTCGTCGCCTGCGAGTTTGGCCAAGACGACGCCGCCTTCCTGGAATTTCCCGTGGAGAACTTCCTCGCTGAGGGTGTCCTCAATGTGCCGCTGGATGGTCCGGCGTAGCGGGCGCGCCCCGTAGGCATGATCGAACCCTTGCCTGGCGAGCCAGTCGCGGGCTTCGGGCGTCAACTCAAGCGTGATCCCCTTGGAAGCCAAAGTCTTGTTCACCTTGCCAATCTCGATGTCCACGATCTTCAGGATATCCTCGTGCGTGAGAGGCCGGAAGATCACGATCTCGTCAATCCGGTTGAGAAACTCGGGATTAAACGTCCGCTTCAGCTCATCGCGGATGTTGTCCTTCATCTTCTCGAACTTGTCGACATCGTCAGCCTTCTGGAAGCCGAGCGAGGTGCCCTTCTCGATGGAGCGGGCCGCAAGGTTCGAGGTCATGATGACGATGGTGTTCTTGAAATCGACGTGGCGGCCGTAGCTGTCCGTCAGGACGCCATCGTCCATCACCTGGAGCATCACATGGTAGACGTCCGGATGGGCTTTCTCGATCTCGTCCAGGAGAACGACCGAGTAGGGCTTGCGGCGCACGCGCTCTGTGAGCTGGCCGCCTTCCTCGTAGCCGACATAACCCGGAGGCGCGCCCGTCAGGCGCGAGACGTTGAACCGCTCCATATACTCGCTCATGTCGATGCGGATGAGGGCGTTCTGGTCGCCGAACATGAACTCGGCGAGGACCCGCGCCATCTCGGTCTTTCCCACCCCCGTGGGGCCCAGGAACAGGAAGCTGCCGATGGGCCGCCGGGGGTTTTTGAGCCCGGCGCGCGCGCGGCGGATGGCCTTGGTGAGGAGCCGAGTGGCTTCCTCTTGGCCCACAATGTGGGAGTTGAGCTCCTCCTCCATCCGGAGCAGGCGCTCGTTCTCCACCTCCTCGATGCGCTGGATGAG
>CAYMWZ010000116.1:0-8574 GCA_964394385.1 uncultured Nitrospinaceae bacterium
TCTGGAACTCGGGCAAGGCGGGGACCCCGGAGCGGCCCAACCTGGGCTACAAGCCGCGCTACAAGCAGGGTTACTTCCCGGTCCCGCCCATGGACAAGTTCCAGGACATCCGGTCCGACATGGTCCTGGCGCTGGAGAGCGTGGGGGTCAAGATTGAGGTCCACCACCACGAGGTCGGCACGGCCGGCCAGACCGAGGTGGACATGCGCTTCACTACGCTCACCAAGATGGCCGACAACGTGATGTGGTACAAGTACTGCGCCAAGAACACCGCGCGCAAGCACGGCAAGACCGCCACCTTCATGCCCAAGCCCATCTTCATGGACAACGGCTCGGGCATGCACACCCACCAGAGCGTCTGGAAGGGCGGGAAGAACGTCTTCTTCCGGTCGGGCACCTACGGCGACTTGAGCCAGAACGCCCTCTACTACATCGGCGGGCTTCTCCACCACACCCCCGCTCTCCTGGCCTTCGCGGCTCCCACCACTAACAGCTACCGCCGCTTGGTGCCGGGATACGAGGCGCCGATCAACCTCATCTACAGCTGCCGCAACCGCAGCGCCTGCGTCCGCATTCCCATGTACTCGAAGAGCGAAAAGTCCAAGCGCGTCGAGTACCGCTGCCCCGACGGCACCTGCAACCCCTATCTGGCCTTCGCGGCCATGCTCATGGCCGGGCTCGACGGGATCCAGAACAAGATTCTGCCTCCCGATCCCATCGACAAGAACCTCTACGATCTCGAGCCCGAGGACAAGGCCAAGGTCCAGCAGACGCCGGGGAGCCTGGATGAGGTCCTCAACGCCCTCGAGGAGGACCACGAGTTCCTCCTCAAGGGGGACGTCTTCACCAAGGATGTGATTGAGACCTGGATCGCCTACAAGCGCGAGAGGGAGGTGGACGCCGTGCGCCTCAGGCCGCACCCCTACGAGTTCGCCCTCTACTACGACATCTAGCGGGCGGTCAGGCCCGGAGAACGGCCAGAGCCCCTGGGCCTTAGGCCCAGGGGCTTTTTTTGCGGGGTTCGGGGGGTTCTACTCCTCGTCGAGGAAAAACGCGGCCCCCGGCTCCGGGTTCGCCCCTCCGGCCCTGTCCGGGAGGAGAATCACGTGCGCCTCGCGGGGGCCGTGGACCCCCCGCGTGAGGGTGAGGGCGATGTCCGCCGAGCGGCTGGGCCCCGTGATGAGGTTCACGCAGCTTGGCCCGCCGCCCTTCGCGAGCGCCTCCTTCAGGAGAGGCCCCAGGGCCGAGAGGTGGGGGAGGATCCGCTCCTCGGGGACGAGGGCGAGGTGGACCTCCGGCAACAGGGAGTGGAGCCGGGGCCGCCCGGGGCCGCTCAGGAGCACAAGGGTCCCCGTCTCGGCGATCGCCCAAGCGCACCCCGTCACCCCCAGCGCCGCGCCCGCGAGGCGCCCGCGGTCGTCTCCCTCCCGGGAGGGGAGAAGCACCTCGAAGCCCGCGTCGGCGAGCCACTCCGCCGCCGGGAGGGGGATCTCCCCGCTCACCGCCACCGGCCGACCCCGCCACCTCGCGGCCAGCTCGAGCACCCGCGCCTTGGCCTCCTCCGGGGAGCCCGCCCGGAAGAACTCCCCGCCCACCGCCTCGAACTCCGCCTGAAAGCGCGCCGCCGGGTCGGGCACCGCAACCTCGGGCAGCGGCCCCGCGGGGGGCTCGACGTGGCCGTGGGCGAGCCCGTGGGCGAGGGAGAGATGCCGCCTGGCGCGATCCACCGCCGCGGAGGGAGAGGGTGCTCTCCCTTTAGATGCCCCCGAGGCGGGCCGGCTCATGGGTTTCCCCCGCGTCTTCCGGCCTTCCCGCCACCGGGCGCGGAAGCTCCGGCGCGCGGGGGAGGGGAGCTCCCGTCCCCGCACCCAGGCTCCCGGGGGGCCCGGCAGCCAATCCACTTTTCCGGCCCTCGTAAAGGGCCAAAGCAGCCAGGGCAGAGCCTTGAAGCCCATCTCCCACACCATTGGCCGGCGCATGCCCCAGCCCGCGAGGCGGAAGGCGAGGGCTTCGGCCGGGGAGATGTTCCGCTGGGCCACGCGCGCCTCGCGCATCTCGATCAGCATCCGGGGGATGTCCACCAGGACGGGGCAGACCTCCTGGCAGGCGCCGCAGAGGCTCGAGGCCGCGGGAAGCTCTCCGGAAACCTCCAGCCCCCTCAACATCGGGCTCAGGATGGCGCCGATGGGCCCCCCATAGACCGAGTCGTAGGTGTGCCCTCCCACCGTCTGGAATACGGGGCAGGCGTTCTGGCAGGCGCCGCACCGGATGCAGTGGAACGCCTCCTGGAAGGGCCCGCCCAGGTGGCGCGAGCGGCCCCCGTCGAGGAGGACCAAGTGCATCTCCTCCGGGCCGTCCGGCTCCCCGGGCCGCCGCGGGCCGCTCACCATGGTGAAATAGCTCGAGAGCTTCTGCCCGGTGGCGCTGCGGGGGAGGACGGCGAGGAGGGTGAGCGTCTCCTCCACGGTGGGCACCACCTTCTCGAAGCCCATGATGGCCACGTGGACCTTGGGCAGGGTGGTGACCATGCGGCCGTTCCCCTCGTTGGTGACGAGGCAGAGGGTGCCCGTCTCGGCGATGGCGAAGTTGACCCCGCTGATTCCCATCTCCGCTCTGAGGAATTCACCGCGCAGCGACTCGCGGGCGAGGGAGGTCAAGGCTTGCGGGTCGGCGCTCGCGCCGGGGTGGACTTTTTGGGCGAAGAGCTCGGCGATCTGGCCCAGGGTCTTGTGGAGGGCGGGGGCGACCAGGTGGCTCGGGGTCTCGCCCGCGAGCTGGAGGACCCACTCGCCGAGGTCCGTTTCGACGGGCGAGACGCCCGCCCTCTCGAGGGCGGCGTTCAGGTGGATCTCCTCCGAGGCCATGGACTTGCTCTTGACGGCCGTCCGGACGTCGCGGCGGCGGGCAATCTCGAGGACGGCCTTTTTGGCGGCCTCGGCGTCCGCCGCGAGGTGGACCTCGACTCCCACGCGCTTGAGGCTGCGGAAGAGGGTCTCCAGGTGGCGGTCGAGCTCATCGAACGTGCGCCGGCGGATCTCGCGCGCCCGCGCCCGGAGGGCGAGGGGCGCGGCGGTGGACTCGAAGGCCCTCCGGCGCAGGTCGCCAAAGCGGCCCGTCGCCGCCTGGAGGGCCTCTTGCAGGTGGCGGTCCGCCAGGGCGGCCGCGGCGCGCCGGTTGAAGGGGGATTTCATTCGGGACCCCCGACGGGGGGCCCGTCCCCCGGCCAGCCGGGCGCCCCCGGGCCCGCGAGGGCCTGGGCCAGGTGGAGGAGGCGCACCTTGGAGCGCCGCCGGGCGAGCCCCCCCCCGATCTGGAGCATGCAGCCGGCGTCGGCCGCGACGAGCCAGTCGGCTCCTGTCTTCTCGGCCGAGCGGACCTTCTCCTCCAGCATGGCGCAGGAGATCTCGGGGAACTTGACCGCGAACGAGCCTCCGAAACCGCAGCAGCGGTCGCAGCCGGGCAGCTCCTCGCGCTTCTCGGCCACTTTGTCGAGCCCCCGCCTCGGCGCCTCGCGCTCGCCCAGGCCGCGCAGCAGATGGCACGAGTCGTGGTAGACCGCCTTTCCGGGGAGGCGCGCCCCCGTCCCTCGGAGGGGGAAGCGGTCCAGGTACTGGGAGAGCTCCAGCACCCGGCTGGCGATCTGCTCGGCGCGATCGCGCCTCCAGGGGTCGTGGGGAAACAGCGTGGGGAGGACGCAGCGGAGCATCCAACCGCAGGAGCCCGAGGGGACCACGATGGGGTCCTCCCCCTCCAGGAGCTCGAGCTGGGCTTCGAGAATCTTGCACGCCTGCTCACGGAAGCCGTTGTTGAAGTGGGGGAGCCCGCAGCAGGTGAGACCCTCGGGGAAATCCACCTCGGCCCCCGAGCGCTCGAGGAGATGGACTGTCGCCTCACCCACCTCGGGGAAGAAGTGATCCACGAGGCAGGTGGCGAAGAGGGTGACGCGCCGGCGGGTGCGGGCCCCTCCCTCCTCGCTCCCTTCCGGGAGATGGCGTTCCGAAGGAGAAGTCGTCATGCCGGCTTCCTTATGCGCAGCGGGAAGAGAATTCGCCATTTTAGCATCGAAACCTGATCACAGGGACCCGCGGGCCTTGGGCGCTAATGGGGGGGCTCCGGTTTGTTTGATGGGCCAGGCGGAAGGTGCTAGCCTCCGGCGGGGAGGCTCCGATGTTCCAGAAAAAGCGCTACGTTCTCGTTTGCCAGAACCAGCGGGAACCCGGCCATCTCAAGGGCTGTTGCGCGGACTGCGGCTCGGTCGCTCTGCGCGAGCGCCTCAAGGAGCTGGTCGAGCAAAGGGACCTCAAGGGCAGGGCACGGATCCTGGGCACGACCTGCCTGGACGTTTGCGAGAACGGGGCCATCGTGTGCGTGATGCCCGACAACGTCTGGTACGGAGGGGTCCGGCCCGAGGACGCCGAGGAGATCGTCGAATCCCATCTGAGCCAGGGACGGCCCGTCGAGCGCCTTCGGATACCCGAGGCGCCGAGCGGCCTCTCCCTCTTCTAGCTTTTCAGGGCCGGAGGTCCCTGGGCGCGGGCGGGCGTGGTCGTTTGGGCGGATTCCTTTTTCCCATGGGGTGGTTTGGTCTCTGCGAGAGGTTTCGGAATGGATGATCAGCTGAGCGACTTTCAGCGCGCCCTCCAGGCGGGCGTGCGCCAGTTCGTGAGCCAGGAGGTCATCCCCACCGCGAGCGGTTTCGAGCACAGGGACGAATACCCCCAGCCCCTGGTGGACCGGATGAAGGAGCTGGGCTACTTCGGCGCCATCGTCCCCGAGGCCTACGGCGGCGCCGGGATGAACGCGGTGAGCTTCGTCATCTTGACCGAGGAGCTGGCCCGCGGCTGGATGAGCCTGACCGGCGTGATCGGCAGCCATTCGATGGTGGCCTGGATGATCGACCGCTTCGGGACCGGGGAGCAGAAGAGCGCCTGGCTTCCCAAGGTCGCGGTGGGCGAGATGCGCTTCGGCATCGCCATCACCGAGCCCGATGGGGGGACGGACGTGGCTGCCCTCAGGACTTCGGCCCGCCGGGAAGGGCAGAACTACGTCGTGAACGGGACCAAGATGTTCATCACGAACAGCGAGCGGGGGACGCACTTCGGCGTCATGGTCCGCACCAACCCCGCCGCTGAGAAGCCCCACCGGGGGATCAGCTGCCTTCTGATGGACCGCAATCTCCTCGGCTTCAAGGTGAGCCGGCACCTCGACAAACTGGGCTACAAGGGGGTGCGCACGGGGGAGCTGGTGTTTGAGAATTGCCCCGTGCCCGCCTCCTTCCTCATCGGGGAGGAGAACCGCGGCTTCCAGCAACTCATGGCGGCGCTCGAGCTGGGGCGCATCCAGGTGGCCGCCCGCGCCCTGGGGCTTCACCGCGCCTGCTTCGAGGATTCGCTCCGATACGCCCAGCAGCGCCGCTCGATGGGAAAGCCCATCTGCGAGCACCAGGCCATTCAGATTAAGCTGGCCGACATGGCGACGTCCCTCGAGGCCGCCCGCCAGCTCACCTATCACGCCGCCCGGCTGAAGGACAGAGGCCAGCGTTGCGATCTCGAAGCGGGAATGGCCAAGCTTTTCGCCACCGACGCGGCGCAGCGGGCCTCCGAGTGGGCGATCCACATCCACGGCGGATACGGCTACATCAAGGAGCTTCCCATCGAGCGCTACTACCGAGACGCCATCCTCCTCCAGGTGGGCGAGGGGACGAACGACATCCAGCGCGTCTTGATCGCCCGCCGGCTGGTGGAGAGATACCCCGCCCTCTGAGGCGCCCCGCCGCAAATAGAAATAAAAAGGCGCCCTCCCCCGGCCAGGGGAGGGCGCCCCGCTCCGCCGGAGGACGGCCCCGGCGGATGCCCGGCCTAGGTCAGGTTGACGAGGGTCTGGAGGATTTCGTCCGCGGTGGTGATCACCCGCGCGTTCGCCTGGAAGATTTGCTGCTGGAAGATCAGCTCAACGAACTGCTCGCCCACTTCGACGTTGGACTCCTCAAGCGCTTCGGGGATGAGCCGACCGGCGCCGTCGATCCCGGGGAGGGTGACGACCGCCGTGCCAGATTCTGACGTCTCGCCGAAGAGGTTGCCGGAGAGCGAAGTGAGCTCGTCATCCGCGGGGAAGAGGGCGAGGGCGATCTGGGAGATGGCGAGGGCGTGGCCGTTGGTGAAGGAGGCGACGATGAGACCCGTGGGATTGATCTTGATGTCCCGGACGGTGCCTTCGACCACTCCGTCGTTCAGGAAGGGGATGACGAAGGGGCTGCTGAACATGGCGATGCCGTCATCCCCGGCCCCGCCGTCGGTCGTGATGGAGGTGCCGAAGTCGAAGGTGATGGCTTGCCCCGCGGGGGGCACGGCCCCTCCGGTCTTGGCGTCAAAGTTGAAGACCCCCGTTCCGGCCACGGTGGATTCGGAATCGAGCTTGCCATCGGGGGTGAACCGCAGGAGGCCGCTCGCGACCACCTCGAAGCTGGTGGCGGGGGTCGGCCCCACGAGCTCCTCGCCCGGAAGGGCGACGTGCCACTCCCAGATGGTGTCTCCCACGCGGCGGAAGAACAGGTGCATCCTGTGGCTCTGCCCCAGGCCGTCGATGAGGTCGAAGGACGTGTTGTGCGAGCTCGTGGTGAAAGGGTCGGAGGGGTTGAAGTTCCCCGTCCCGTCCGCCGCGGTGCCGGCGTTGAACGAGGTGGTGGCGGCCAGGGTGCCGCCGGTCACAAAGGCCTGGGTGGCGGGCACGGCGATGGAGGGATTGGCCGCATTCGAGGGCTGGTCGATGGTGTAGGCGCCCCCCGTGCGCGGCCCGTTCAGCTTGAAGCGGTCGGCCGATCCCGACTCGCCGTAGGTCACCCGCGCGCCCCGCGTCAGGCTGGAGACGCTCTGGAGGGCGGTCTCGATGGCGAAGGCCAGGCCGTCGCCCGTGTAGTTGCCCGCCGCGACGGTGACGGTCGCAGCAACTCCCTCGATGGTGACCGAGAGGCTGTCGTTGAGGCCCGCCACTACGTTGAAGGCGACGCCGACGTCGCTTTTCTCTTCGCCTGCCGGGCCGATCGCAGCGGAGCGCGCCGCGAAGAAACCCAGGAGGGAGGATGCGGTCGAGGCCGCGTCGTCGTGGTGGAAGATGACGGTGTCCGCGTTTGCGGTGTCGCTTCGGATGGCGAATTTGTCCGTGGCCTGGTCATAGCTGACTTGGTAGATGTCCGGGGTGCCGTTTGCGGCCTCGAGGGCCGCCTTGACAGCCGAGGCGAGGGCGGCTCCGGTATAGGTGCCGGCTGCGATGGTGGCCGTCAGGGGGGCGCCGCCGTTCAGGTCGAAAACCAGCTGATCGTTCACGCCCGAGGCGACGAGGAACTCGTCCTTCTTCGCGGCGGAGGTGAACGAGCCGGCCGTTCCCAGGGTGGGGGCGTCGGCGTTGAGGTTGCCTTTGATCGTAACGAGGGAGGAGGGGCGGAAGAAAGTCGTCGTGGCCGACACGACGACGTCCGAAAGTACCGTATCGAGCTGGCCGTTGGTGATGGCGAAGCCCTGGGCGCGCTTTCCGGAGCCGTGGAGCAGGACGCCGGTGGGGTCGAGCTGGAAGTTTCCCGCCCGGGTGAAGACGGGCCCGGCATCCGTGGGGGTCTTGAGGATGAACCAGCCCGCCCCTTCGACGGCCAGGTCCAGGGGGTTGCCCGTGGTGAGGACGGTTCCTTGGGTGACGAGCCGCTGGACCGCCGGGATGTTTGCCCCGTGGCCGATCTGGTCCCCCGGCCCTCCCCCCACGAGGAAGGACGCGAAGGCCTCGCTCCCGACCGCGCGGCTGCGCTTGAAGCCGGGCGTGCTCAGGTTGGCGATGTTATTGCCAATGACCTGGATGGCGTTGGAGGCGTTCTCCAGCGAGGAGGCGCCTACGGTCAAGCCTGGAAAGAGACCCATCGGCCGCTCCTTCCCCTGCGCGTGCGGAGGGCGCCCACGCGCCTCCCCCTCGGGGAGCACATCCGCCCACCGGCGCGGCGCGCGGGGGCGCGCCGCGCTCCACGGAAAAGCAAAGGGCATGCCGGGATCGCGGTGCTTTAAAAATCCTTGGCCGTCAAGGTTTTTTGGGGCTGCCCTGTCTGCGCCAGAGACACGGGGGGCAGGCGGCCGGAGGCCGGAGGGAATTATTTTCCCCATTGAGGGTCCAGCAGGCGGAGATGGGACCGGTTTGACGGGAACCGGTGGGCCCAGTACCCTGTTTTCTCCTAAAAGAGCTCCTTTTTGGACGGCCCGCAGAACTGGGATGGCCTTCGGCCGTGCGGGGGCGGCGTTCTCTCCTTAAGGGTGTATTCTGCGCCCGCAGGCCCTCAAGAGGCGGAAGATGTCATCAGGCCGCAGATATTCCTAAGTTTTCGCGCAACCAGAGGAGGCTAGACCATGAAGCGCATTCAGCTGTTCGCGATTCTCACCCTTGCAGCGGGGCTGGCCCTCCTGCCGCTGCCGGGGGGGGCGGCAGAGCTTCCCTGCCGGGCGGTGAAGCTCATCATCCCGTGGGCGGCCGGGGGCGACACCGACGTCATCATGCGCAAGTTCGCCCTCGTCGCCCAGAAGCACCTGGGCAAGCCCATCG
>CAYMWZ010000117.1:0-8524 GCA_964394385.1 uncultured Nitrospinaceae bacterium
GTCGCCCGGGCGGATGGGGACGCCCGCCCTCTCGAGGTCTTCCGCAGCGACGGCGTCGCCGGCGTTCTTCCCGTGGATCTTCAGGACGGCCGCCTCGCCGCACACGTGGTCGAGAGGGTCCTCGTGGTTCTTGAGGCCCTCGTGGAAGAAATGGGCGGGGGCGTCGTAGTGGGTGTAGCTCTGGGTCGTGGTCTCGAAGCGGAAGTTGGCGATGTGGTCCACGTCCAGGGTGGCGATCGGGGTGATGGTGGTGCCGGGGGCGGGCTTGCCGTAGATCTCGTCCCGCGGAAACTGGACGTAGGTGTCCTTGGGGTCCATCACCAGGGTGAGGTCCACGAACCGGTAGGCCATCTTCCCTCCCTCTGGGAGCCGCCGCCCCGCCCCCCGGGGGGGGCGGGGCGGCGGCGGCGCGTCTCTTCCTCCGCGGCTGCTACTGCCAGCCCTTCTCCTTGAAGTAGCGCACGGCGCCGGGGTGCACGGGGGCGCCCATCTGATCCGCCTGCCAGCCGGTCTTGGCGGGGTCGAAGCTCTTGAGCGCCTTGTGGCCGGCGCGCAGGTCGTCGATCTTGTCGAGGAGGGCCTTGACGATCTTGTAGGCCGTGTCGTTGTCCATGTTCGTCGATGCGACCAGCGCCGTGGTGAAGCCGAAGGTCTTGCGCGGCTGATCCTGGCCGGGGAAGGTGTTGGCGGGCATGGTGGCCTTGAGGAAGCCGATCCCCAGGAGCTTGTCGCGGACGGCGTCCTCCACCTCGAGGAAGCGCACGCTCCCCTTCTTGAGGACGGCGATCTCGGTCAGGGCGGGGTGGCCGGGGTTGACGGTGTGGCTCAGGATGTCGGCCTGGCCGTCCTTGAGGCGGCTCTTGATGACCTCAAAGCCCGTGTGGGTGACCGAGCCGCCCCAGCTCTTGATGTCCTCGTAGGTGATGCCGTGGGCCCCCAGCATGGCGCTCGTGGCCCACTGCCCGAGGCCCCCGCGGGGGACGGTCACGTAGTTTACGGGGATCTTCTTCGCCTTGATGTCGCTGATCGATTTGACGTTCGGGTTGGTCGTGATGATCCCCAGGTAGTACTCGTCCATCCCCCCGATGAGCCCGCGGAGGTTCGGGTAGGCCTTCTTGTAGGCGATCTTCCCCTGATAGGCCCACGCGTTCGCGATGCTGAAGGTGAGGGCCATGGTGTACTTTCCCTCGCCCACCTGCACGGGGTTCCCGACGCCTCCTCCCTTCGCGAGAGGGTCGATCAGGACGCCGACCTTGGCGTTGTTGACGATGTTCGCCATCGTGGCGGCGTAGACGTGCCAGCCGCTCCCCTGCCGCCAGCTCCCCAGCGTGAGCCGCTCGGCGGCCTCGGACCACCCGGGCCCCGAGGCGCCCAGGGCCATCGCGGCGACCAGCAGAAAAGCGCTCTTCCAGGCTCTTCGGATCATGGCTCTCACTCCCCTGTTGGGCGCCGCGCTCGGCGGCGCCTTGCATGCGACACCGGCCCCGCGAGGATGGGGCCGTCTCGTTCCACCGCGACCATTGACGCTCACTTGACCGAGGCCGCCTCCCTCCGCCCGACCGGGGCGGGGGCGGCCCGCGGGCCCGCCCGCCTGGCCCGGAGGGCGTGGAGCCCTCCCACCGCGAGGAGCAGCCCCAGGCCGGCCAGGTCGGTCGTCTTCTCCGGCACGATGAGGCCGATCGCGCCCAGGAACAACCCCCCCCGCTCCCAGGCCGCCATCGGGGCGGAGAGGTAGCCCGTGAAGGCGGCCGCGAGGGCGTAGACGCCCAGGGCGCACGTGATCGACACCCACAGCGTCTCGACGAGGGGGCCCTCGAGGAGCATCGCCGGGTTGTAGGCGAAGGCGAAGGGGACGAGGAAGGCCGCGAAGGAGAGCTGGAACGCCTTCCACCCCGTCTCGGCGAGGCCCGACTCCGCGATCCCGGCCGCCACGTAGGAGGCGAGGGCCACGGGGGGCGTCACCATGGAGAGGATCGCGAAGTAGAAGATGAACAGGTGCCCCGCGATGGCGGGCAGCCCCAGCTTCTCGAACGCCGGGCCCATCAGGGTCCCCGCCATGATGTAGGCGGCCGAGGTGGGCATCCCCATCCCCAGGATGATGCAGGCGACCATCACCAGGACGAGGGCGAGGATGAGGCGCCCGGCCGAGACGTTGACGATGAAGCCCGAGAACTTGAGCCCCAGGCCCGTGTCCGCGAGGACCCCCACGATGATGCCCGCCACCGCGCAGGGGACAGCCACCGGGACCGCCATCCGCGCCGCCGAGTCGAGCGCCTCGATGATCTTGAGAGGGCCCATTCGCGTGGCGCGGCGGACCCAGCTCAGCACCACCACCCCGATGGCCGCCGAGGTCGCCGACCACATGAGGGTGAAGCCCGCCACCATGTAGCCCACGATCAGGAGGATCGGAAACAAGAGGAGGCCGCGCTCGAGGAAGATGCCCCGGAGCTCGGGCAGCTCCTCCCGCCCCATCCCGGTGAGCCCCCGCTTCTTGGCCTCCAGGTCCACCATGCAGAAGAGCGAGAGGTAGTAGATGACGGCCGGGATGGCCGCGGCGGCGGCCACCGTGAGGTAGGGGATTCCCGTCAGGTCCGCGAGGATGAAGGCGGCGGCCCCCATGATGGGCGGCATGAGCTGCCCCCCCGTCGAGGCGACGGCCTCCACCGCCCCCGCGTAGTGGGGCGCGAAGCCCAGCCGCTTCATGAGGGGGATGGTGAACACCCCCGTCCCCACCACGTTGGCGGTGGCGCTTCCGCTGATGGTGCCCATCAGGCCGCTGCTCACGATGGCGGCCTTGGCGGGGCCCCCGCGGTAGGGGCCCGTGAGGCGTATGGCGATGTCGATGAACAGGCGCCCCCCGCCCGAGATCTCCAGGGCCGCGGAGAAGAGGACGAAGTAAAAGACCACCTCCGCGCTCACCCCCAGGGGGACGCCGAAGAGCCCCTCCACCCCCAGCGCCTGGAACTCGACGAAGGGGGCGAGCTCGACGAAGCGGTGCCCCAGGGTGCCGGGGATGAGGTGGCCGAGGAAGTTGTAGGCCAGGGCGAGGACGGCGACCGAGGTCACCCCCCAGCCGAGGTAGCGGCGGGAGGCCTCGACGGTCAAGAGGATGTAGAGCGGGCCCAGGATGAGGTAGCGGAGGGGGACCGGGTCCACGTCCCGGATGCGCTCGTTCAAAAATTCCCACTCCGCCGCGTAGAGCCCCGCGATGGCCAGGGAGACCAGGGCGAGGAGGTAGTCGAACCATCCCACCTCCTTCCCGGTGGGCCGGGTGAGGAAGACGATGGCCAGGGCGAAGCTCAGGTGGATGGGCCGCACGAGGAGCACGTGCGACATGCCGAAGACCGCCCAGTAGAGCTGGAACAGGGACCATGCGATGGCCAGCAGGGCGACCGGATGGAGGAATCTCTTCATGGGTGGCTCTCGCGCTTCCGAAGCCTCCCCGCAGCGGGCCGGGGGTTCGGCGCGACGTCCCGCAAGCGCTTGATAATAAGGCGTTTCGAGTCTTTTGCGGCGCGTCAGATGGATCCATGATAACAAATCGCAAAGAAAGCCCCAACGCCCCGCCGGGGGGGTCAGGGCCCCGCGAGCGAGAAGGCCTCGCGCGCCCGCTCGAACTCGGGGACCGAGGTCCTGCCGTTCAGGACGAGCTCGGCGAGGACGCGGCCCGTCAGGGGGCCGAACTTGAAGCCGTGCCCCGAGAAGCCCGCCCCGACCGCGATCCGGGGGTTTTCGGGGTGGAGGTCGAGGAGGAAATCCTCCGTCGCCGTGTTGGTGTAGAGGCAGTGCTCCCACCCAGCGAGGCGGCGGGGGGGCGCGGTGAACTCGCGGGCCAGGAAGGCGCGCAGCTCCTCGATCCGGGCGGGGTCCGCCTCCCCAAGGACCTCCTCCGGGTCGTCCTCGATCTCCTGCGCCAGGTGGCGGGCGACCTTGATCCCCTCCCGGCCGAACTCGGGCATCCCGTAGTAGTGGTCGTTCTCCTCCTCGCCGAGATAGACCCAGACCGGGAAGCGGCCGATGCGGTAGTCCTCCGCCCGGCCCTCGGGGTGGAAGTAGGCCACCGTCTGGCGGGCGGGCCTGAGCCGGGCCTTGAGGAAGGGGAGCAGCTCCCCCGCCCAGGCCCCCGCCGCCACGACGAGGCGCTCGGCCCGGAAGAGGCCCCGCGCGGTCTCGACCTCGATGGGCGCGCGCAGGGGGTCGATCCGGAGGACGGGGGTCTCCTCGAAGATCTCGGCCCCGCCCCGCCGGGCGAGCCTGGCCAGCGCCGCGAGGGCCGCCGGGGCGTCGATCGCCCCCGCCGTGTGGTCGAGGAGGACCCCCGCCGCCCCCTCGAAGCGGAACTGCGGGAAGCGCCTCCTCCCCTCGGCGGGGGTGAGCCAGTCCACCCGCGCGCCCGCCTCCCGGACGGCCGCGGCGTACTTTTGGATCGCATCCCCGGGCGGCCCGAAGAAGCAGCCGGGGTTGGGGTGGACGAGCCGCGCCCCGGCCTCCCGCTCGAGCCGGGGCCACTCCTCGGCGTGGAGGTGCTGCATCAGGCGGGCGTAGACGGCCTTGGCGTAGGCCGAGCGCGTGATACGCGCCGCCCCGTGGGAGCTGCCCCGGTCGTGCCCCAGGCGGAAGCGCTCGAGGAGGCCCAGGCGCCGGGCGCCCAGGCGGGCCAGATGGTAGAGGGAGGCCAGGCCGTTGAGGCCGCCCCCGACGACGAGGGCGTCATAGACCCCGGCGGGCTTCGCCATGGAGGAGGGGGGAGCGCGCCCCGGCCTCACCGCCCCGCGCGCCAGGGGCGGGTCGGGGTCTGGGTCAGGACCTCGCAGCCGCCCTCCCGGACGAGGACCATCTGCTCGACGTTGGCCCCGCCCACCCCGGGGAGGTCGAAGGTGGGCTCGACGCAGAGCACCATCCCGGCCTCCAGGACGGTTTCCTCCTCCGGCTGGATGAGCGGGGCCTCGACGGTCTCCAAGCCGATGCCGTGGCCCGCCATCGGGAAGAGATATCGGCCCGCGCCGCTCCCGTTCTCGTCCAAAAACGTCCGCGCGGCGCGGTGGACCTCCGAGGCCCTCGCGCCCGGCCGCACGGCGGCCACCGCCGCCTCGGTCGCCGCCGCGCAGAGCTCGACCATGGCCTCGACCTTGGGGTCGAGCTTCTTCCCGGGCACGACGGCCGTCCGGTTCACGTCGAAGCCGTAGCCCTCGAAGGCCCCCACGTAGTCGAAGCGGATGACGTCCCCCGCCTCGAGCCTCCGCTGGGTGGCCTGGGGCCAGCGCGAGCCCCAGCTCGCCCAGGGGCCGCTGTGGACGCGCACGTAGCGCACGAAATCCGCCCCGGCGCGCATGCCCGCGGCGTGGCCCTCGGCGCAAAGATCCGACTCGCGCGCGCCGGGCCGGATGGCGGCGAAGATGGCCCGGTAGCCCGCCTCGACGATCCGGGCCGCCCCCCGGAGGTACTCCACCTCGGCCGGGCTCTTCCGCATCCGCATCCGGTCCACGAGGGCGTTCGCGTTCGCGAAGCGGGCCCGGGGAAGGGCCTCGGCCAGGTCGCGGTACATGGTGGCGGGCATGATGTCCTCGCCCGAGATGCCGATGCGGCCCTCCCCGGCGCCGAGTGCCTTGAGCCGGGCCGCGCAGGCGGCGGAGATGTTGGCCTCGGGGCGGACCTCCTGGATGTGGACCATCTCGCGGCGGAAGTTGCGGTGGTCCACGAAGAGGACGGGCTCCCCCTCGCGCGGGAGCACCAGGAGCCCGTGGCCCATCCCGCGCACTTTTTCGCTGAAGGCCCCCGGCGGGAAGGGAGGAAAATGGTTCGTGAGGTAGGCCAGGCTCCCCATCCGGTCGTAGAAGGAGCGCCCGATCACGAGGAGGACGTCCAGGCCCTCCTCCCGCATCCTCTCCCGCGCCCGGGCGAGCCTCTGGGCGATCTCCTCCTCCGAGATCCCTCGCCCGCTCTCGATGACCATGGGGAACCCTTTGTTGATTAGGGGGAGGTTTTTCCCTCCGGAGCGCGCCCCGGGCTTCCGGTCGTGCCGAGGGGTTTCTCGATGGTCTCTGCGTCCTTCTTCTCCATCCGGCGCATTTGGCCCTCGCCGCTTTCCTGCTGGCGCTCGATCTCTCGCCGCATGCGCTCGGCCTCGCGCTCCCCGCGCTCGCGCGCGCGCCGGAGGCGCTCCCGCTCCTCCTCGCGCTCCTCCACTCCCTCCCGAGGAGGAGGGGGAGGCGGCGGTGACATGCTAGGAGACGCCGGGGCGTACCTGGGGCTCGCCGGAGCGCTGGTGGGCGCGTCGCCGCAGCAGGGGGAGCGGCCCGGCGAGCCCATCACGCTCTCGGGCTTTCGGGGGTCGCGCCGCTCCTCGGCGGGGGCGGCTCCCGGCGCGAGGGAGAAGAGGGCCGCCCAGGCGAGGCAGAGGAGGGTGCTCCCCCGCCGCGCCTTCCCTTTCACCAGCCGGATGGACCTTCTCTCCCGAAGCATGGGGTTCCCTCCATCCATCAGACGAGCCGCGGCAGGAGCTCGGAGCAGAAGTTCTCCAGCTGCTCCTCCTGGCTCCCCCCGGCGAAGCGGACGACGAAGACGCTGGCCCCCGCCTCGATGTAGCCCCGGAGCTCGTCCTCCACCCGGGGGCCGTCCCCCACGACGACCAGGAGCTGCTGCCGCACGGCCTCGAAGGGCTTGTGGTAGTACTTGGACAAGAACTCGCCGCATTCCCTTTCGGCCTTCTTGGCGTCCGGGCTGATGTTCATGGTGACGTAGAGGCACTGGGGGATCTTCTCGACCCCGGGCCGGTCGGCCTCGTGGGCGTAGGCCAGGATCTTCTCCCAGCACCGGCGGTAGAGGTCGGGCGTCGTCGAGTTGGTGATCCATCCGTCCGCGAGGCGCGCCACGCGCCTGAGGCCCGAGTCCACGAGGTTGCTCGAGATCCAGATGGGGGGTCCCCCCGGGGTGGCGGGGCGGGGCTCGAGCTCGACCCCCTCGAAGGCGAAGTGCCTCCCCGAATAATCCGCCTTGGGCTCGCGCAGGAGGAGCTTCAGGATCTCGACCGTCTCGGTGAACCTCCCGGCGCGCTCCCCGATGGGCACGCCCAGGGTCTCGAACTCGAACTTGAGGTCGGCCCTCCCCACCCCGAGGCCCGGGAGCACCCGCCCGGGGGCCATGCAGTCGAGGGTGGCCTGGGCCTGGGCGAGCATGACGGGGTGGCGCAGCGCGGCCAAGATGATCGCCGTCCCGACCTTCACCCGCTGCGTCCTGGCCAGGACGGCCGCCCAGGTGGTGTAGCTCTCCAGGCGCGGCTTGGCCAGGATGCTGTCCCCCAGCCAGACCGAGTCGAGCCCCAGGGACTCGGCCTTTTGGGCCAGGCGGAAGATGGGGGCGAAGTCCGCCGCCCCCCCCTTCGCCTGGACGACCACCCCCCGGGTGGGAAGAAGATAGCCGAAGTGGAATTTGGCCATGCCGGGTGCGCCTCCTCCCCAGAGCACGCGGATTTGGGTGCCTCCCCGGTGCCGGATGGATGGGGCATGGTAGGGAAAATGCCCGCCCCAGACAAACGGGGAGGCTCCCCGGGCGCCCGGCGCCCCGGCCGTGGTATGGTATCTTTCATCCCACGCTTTTCCCTTGCCGGGAGACCCGCATGGACCCGAACGGCTTGACCCATCTCTCCCTCCATGAGCTTTCGCGGAGGATCCAGTCGCGCCAGACCTCCCCCCCTGAGGCGGTGGATGCCCACCTCGAGCGCATCGAGGCGCTCAACCCCAGGCTCAACGCCTTCATCACCGTGTGCGCCGAGGAGGCCCGCCGGGCGGCGCGGGAGGCCGAGCGGGAGATCGCCCGGGGCCGCTCGCGGGGGCCGCTCCACGGGGTCCCCATCGGGGCCAAGGACATCATCGAGACGGCGGGGGTGCGCACCACGCACGGGTCGGGCTTTTTCGCCCAAAACGTCCCCGCCGAGGACGCCGAGTGCATCCGCCGTCTCAAGGCGGCGGGGGCGATCGTGATCGGCAAGTGCAACACCCACGAGTTCGCCGCGGGCTCGACCACCAAGAATCCCCACTACGGGGCCTGCCGCAACCCCTGGGACCTGGAGCGGATTCCGGCCGGCTCGAGCGGGGGCTCGGCCGCCGCCGTGGCGGCCTTCCTCTGCCCCGGCGCCCTCGGGACCGACACGGGGGGGTCCGTCCGGGGCCCGGCGGCCGTGTGCGGGGTGGTGGGGCTCAAGCCCACCTACGGGCGGGTGAGCCTGAGGGGCGTCTTCCCGAACGCGCCGACCCTCGACCATGTGGGCCCGCTCGCCCGCGCGGCGCGCGACTGCGCTCTCCTCCTCCAGGGGATGGCGGGATACGATCCCTCCGATCCGGCGTCGGAGGAGGCGCCCGTCCCGGACTTCGCCGCCGGGATCGGGGAGGGGGTCAGGGGGCTTCGCCTGGGCCTGTGCGAGGATCTCCATTTGGCCGAGGTCGATCGGGCCGTGCTGGAGGCCTTCGGGGAGGCCGTCCAAGTCCTCCGGCGGCTGGGCGCCGAGGTCCGGGAGGTGCGCTTTCCC
>CAYMWZ010000118.1:0-8519 GCA_964394385.1 uncultured Nitrospinaceae bacterium
TTCTTCGCCCGCGCATGCCGAAGCCCGCCCTGAGCCCTACGATGTCATGTGTTTCGGCCGCTTGATGTCGCTCTTTACGACCCGGCTCCTGGGCACTCCCAACCGATCCGCGATGCTCTGCAGCAAGAGGTCCAGCCCTTGGTCCACCGGCCGGACGGATTCCCTTCCGGTCACGGGGTTCAGTTCGGTTTCAAACCTCCGGATTTTGAAATAGGGAACCGTGCTCTCCGGATCGAACATGACTTCCATCCGCATTCGCTCGAAGGGGTCTTGCCGGTCGTCGTCCCTCCCGTACTCGTTGAGGAGGACTCCCACCTCCAGGTCGAGCTTGTTCTGCTCTTTCGAGTACCGGATTTTGAACCGCGCCCTCGGCATCATGAGCCCCACGTGGGCCAAGCCGGTGAAATTCGACAAGTCCTTGTCGTAGATCCCGACCAGGTTCAGCCCGGCCTCGTTTTCTTCCCCGTAGCGCGTCATCGAGGCGTCGATGAGCGCATAAAATTTGCGAAGAGTGCGAACGTGGTGGATCAGTATGGTTTCGATTTGGGCTCTTGCTTCATTGAAGTCGATCCTATTCATCTTTTGGATTTGGCTCATCTTGTTCTTGTTCCCTATTGAAATCGAGAAGAAAATTGCCGTTTACGAAAATCCTCCCCCTCGGCCTGGCCGGTTTCGGGGGGCAGAGCGAACTTGAGCCGCCTGATGAACTGGTATCATTTCTCCTTCCGTTTCGCCATCCGCAGGACCTCCTCGAACTCCTCCTCCGCCACGGGCTGGACGGAGAGCCGCTGGCCCCGCTGGACGACGAGCATCTTCTTGAGCCTGGGGTTCGCCTTGAGCTCGGGGAGGGTGACGGGCGCCTTGAACTTCCCCACGGCGCGCACGTCCACCATGTGCCAGCGGGGGCTCTGGGGGTCGGACTTGGGGTCGTAGTAGCGGGATTTCTTGTCGAACTGGGTGTGGTCGGGGTAGGCCTCCCTGACCACCTCGGCCACCCCCGCCACGCAGGGCGGCGCCTCGCCCGAGTGGTAGAAGAGCACGCGGTCCCCCTTCTTCATGGCCATCATGTGGTTGCGCGCCAGGTAGTTGCGCACCCCATCCCAGTGGTCGGTGCGGCCCGGGCAGGCGAGGAGGTCGTCGAAGGAAAACGCCTCGGCGTCGCTCTTCATGAGCCAGCAGCGGCGGGGCACGGGGCGCCTCCCCTCAGGCTTTGAGGCCAATCTCGCCCGCGATCTGGAGGTCGGCGAGCTTCAGGGTGTGGTAGAGGAAGTCGTTGAGCGGGGTGGGCACCCCGACCTCCCTCCCGATGCGCGAGAGCGCCCCGCAGAGGGCGTCGATCTCGAGCCGCCGACCGGCCTCGAGGTCGTGGCAGAGGCTCCCCTTGCTGGCGGGGTTCTGCTGGTCGATGAAGCGGAAGCGGTCCTCGTCCGCCCCCTCGGGGAGGCGGACTCCCTTGGCCCGCCCCACCCGGCAGGCCTCGCGCATGACCTCCCGCATCATCCGGCGCGTCCCCTCGTAGGCCATGATCTCGGCCAGGGGGGAGCGCGTGAGGGCGGTCATCCCGCTCACGCCGCAGATGAAGATGAACTTGGTCCAGAGCTCGGTCTCGATGTCCTCGGAGAGCTCGGCGTTGATTTCGGCCCCGAGGAGCGTCTTGAGGATGCGCTCCCCGCGCGGGCTCGGGCCGCCCCCCATCTCGCCGAAGACGAGCCGCCTCGGCCCCCCGATCTGGCGCACGACGCCGGGGCCGTCGAGGGAGGTGAAGATGTAGGCCGCCCCCCCCATGACGCGCTCCTCCCCGTAGCGGGCGGCGAGCTGCTCCTCGTTGTCCACCCCGTTCTGGAGGCTGATGATGGCGGTCCCGGGCCCCACCATGGGGGCGATGGCGGGGATGGCCGCCGCGTTGGCGACGGTCTTCACGCAGAAGAGGATGACGTCGCAGGGCCCCGCCTCGGCGGGGTCGTCCGTGAAGAAGGCGCCTTTCGCGGTGAAGCCCCCCGCGGGGACCACGCACTCCACCCTGAGGCCCCTCCTGCGCATGGCCTCGAGGTGGGCCCCGCGCGCGATGAAGCGCACGTCCGCCCCCGCGGGGGCGAGCATCCCTCCGAAGTAGCCCCCGACGCCCCCCGCCGCCATGACCCCGAAACGCATGGAGGCTCTCCTCGCCAGGTTCGGGCCGCAGCGCGCCGCGGGGCGGCGCCCGCCCGGGGTGTTGCAGTGCCCCTCAAGGGGTTGGGGAAGGATCGGCGCTTGCCCGGGCCGGGAAGCGCGGACTAGGGTCTCTCTTCCTCGGCCTCGGGGATGCCCTCCTCGGCCGCCAGGGCTCCGTCGCCGTTGGCGTCTCCGTTCGCGTGGCCGTTGTCGCCGGCCGCGAGGGGGAGCGGCCCTCCGGCCGCCTCTCCGCCGGACCCGCCCGCGGCCTCGTCGATCGGCAGGAGGTCCCCTTGGGGGCTTCCGGCCGCCAGTCCCGCGACGGCCTCGAACTCCTCCGGCTTGGGCATGTCGGCGAGGCTCTTGAAGCCGAAGTGCTCGAGGAACTGGGGCGTCGTCCCGTAGACGATGGGCCTTCCCACGACGTCGCGGCGGCCCAGGATGCGGACGAGGTTCCGCTCGAGGAGGGTGTTGAGGACGCCGCTGCAATCCACCCGCCGGATCTCCTCGATCTCGGGGCGCGTGATGGGCTGCTTGTAGGCGATGATGGCCAAGGTCTCCAGCCCCGCCTGGGAGAGGCGCGCCTTGCGCTCGGCCTTGAGGAAGCGCCGGACCCAGGGGCCAAACTCCGTCCGGGTGCACATGCGGAAGCCCTCGGCCACCTCCACGATCTGGAGCGTGTGGCCGGCGTACTCCTCCACGAGCTCGGCAAGGATCTTCCGCACCACCTTGACGTTCACGTTCGCGACGCCGCGGAAGAGGAGGGAGATGTCCCGCGGGCGAAGCGGCTCGTGCGCCACGAAGAGGAGCGTCAGGATGATCTTCTTCGCCTCGGCCAGGTCGAGGAGGAGGGGCGGCTCCTCGGCGAGATCGAAGGCGGAGGCCTCGTGGATCTCCTCGATGGCTTCCATCTGGTGCTCGGCGAGCGCCTTGGCGGCGGCCTCGGGGGAGATGGCCTCCTCCCCGGTCAGCTCGAAGGGCGCGTCCTGCTCTCCGCTTTGCGCTTTGGGTTCTTCGTGTCCTGGGTCAGTCATCCCTCACCGCCTTGACGATTCGGATTTCCCCGAAGTTTGCGGCCTGGTAGGCCACAATGAGATTCTGCCGGATGAGCTCGAGGAGGGCGAGGAACGTCACGACCACCGCGAGCACCCGGGCCTCCCGGAAGATCTCCTGAAAGATGATGCCCTCCGCGCCGGCCCGCCCGACCAGGTCGAGGAGGTAGGTCTGCCGGTCGGCCAGCTCGAGCTCGTCGATCTCGACGAGGTGGACGCCCTCCTCCCCGATCGACTCGATGAGGTGCTGCATGGCGCTGATGAGGTCGAAGACGGTGACCTCGAGGCGAGGCGCCTCCTCGTCGTCCGTCGGGAGGAGGACCCCGTCCCCGTTTCCGCCCCGCGTGTAGAGCCAGGACTGCTCCTCCTCGGCCTGGCGGAAGACCTGGCTCAGCCGCTTGAACCGCTGGTACTCGATGAGCTGGCGCTGAAGCTCCTGGCGCAGCACCTCGGGGTCTTCCTCCTCATCCGCGCCCTCGGGCTGCGGCAGGAGCGTGCGGCTCTTGATGTAGATGAGGTAGGAGGCCAT
The DNA here is from genome assembly GCA_964394385.1 of uncultured Nitrospinaceae bacterium. GTDB lineage: Bacteria > UBA8248 > UBA8248 > UBA8248 > UBA8248 > CAYMWZ01. Next base: position 3,733 of record CAYMWZ010000118.1, read on the forward strand.
GACGAGATAGTCCGAGGCCACGTTGATGTTGAGCTGCCGCATGAGGTCGATGTACTTGAGGTACTGCTCGGTGATGAACGCGATGGGGATGTCGTGGATGTCGAGCTTGTGCTCGCGCACGAGGTGAAGGAGGAGCTCCAGGGGGCCCTCGAACACCTCGAGCCGGACGCGGAAGGTCTCGGCGCTCTCCGGCCCCAGGTCCGCCTCCAGAAGCTCCAGCGGAGCGCTCTCCCGGCCCGCTCCCGGCTCCTGGAGCTCTGCCGAGGATCCTGGCTCGCGGGGCGATTGGGGCCGCATGGCTGTCCTGTCCCCTGGTGGGCGGAGGAGGGGCGGGGCGCCGAAACGTGGGAGGCTTGAGAGCCCAAGCCGCGCAGGCCCTCCGCTTCCCGCTGACCAGACTAGAGAATCCGGAAGTCCTTGTCAATGGATTGTGCCGCGGATCGCGAAGAAACTCAATCTCTTGGAAGGCCGGCGGGGGAGCCTCCGGCCCCGGGGGAGGCCCGCCATCCCTTGAGAGGGGGGAGGCTCTGGCGGATAATTCCCCTGGGGGCCGAGGGCCCCGAGCGGCCTCACCGAAGGCGGGATTACGCCATGCCCGAAAAACTCCTCTCCCTCCCCGAGGCGGCGGGCCTCGTCCGAGACGGCGACATGCTCGCCCTCGGGGGGAACTCCTTGACGCGCACGCCCGCGGCCTTCGTCCGCGAGCTGGCCCGCCAGGGGCGAAGCGGGCTGCGCCTCGTCAAGACGGCCGGGGCCTACGAGGTGGACCTCCTCTGCGCCGCGGGGGCCGTGGCCGAGGTCCACGCGGGCTACATCGGCTTCGAGAATCTCTTCGGGCTGGCCCCCGCCTACCGGCGCGGTGTGGAGGGCGGGACCGTGCGCCCCGTCGAGCACGCCTGCTACACTGTGATCGCGGGCCTGCGCGCCTCGGCCTACGGGCTGCCCAGCCAGCCCGTGGCCGGCCTCCAGGGGAGCGACGTGCCCGGGCTGACCGGCTTCCGCCGGGTGGAGGATCCCTACACCGGCGAGCGCGTCTACATGATCCCGCGCATCCGCCCCCGCTGGGCGATCGTCCATGTCCAGCACGCCGACCCCGAGGGAAACGCCCGCATCGAGGGGGGCGTCTTCGAGGACGTCCTCATGACGCGCGCGGCCGAGGGGGTCATCCTGACCGCCGAGCGCATCGTCGAGACGGCCTTCTTCGAGGCGCGCCCCGAGCGGACGTCGGTCCCCGCCTTCATGGTCCGGGCCGTGGTGCGCGCCCCGGGCGGGGCGGCGCCGGGCGCCTGCTTCTCCTTCTACGACACGGACGAGGAGGCCGTGGCCTCCTACATCGAGGCGTCGGCCTCGCCCGAGGGCCTGCGCGCCCATCTTGCGGCCTGGGAGCCCAGGGACCGCTCCCCGGCGGGAGCGCCCGCCGCCTCGGGGGGCGCGCCTTGAGCCGGGCGGCGGCGGTCACCCCCGGCGCGCAGCGCGCGGCCGACCGGATGGCCGTCTTCCTCGCCCGCCAGATCCGGGACGGGGAGACCGTCTTCCACGGGGTCGCCTCGGCCCTTCCCATGGTGGCGGTCGCCCTGGCGAGGAGGGCCCACGCGCCGGGCCTCACCTATCTCAACATCCCCGGCGGGGTGGACGCCTCACCCTCCCGCCTGCCGGGCTCGACGGTGGGGGTGCAGCTCATGGAGGGGGCGCGCGCCCAGTTCAGCCTGATCGAGATCTTCGACCTCTCGGCCCGCGGGGGGCTGGACCTGGCCTTCCTCGGCGGCGCCCAGATCGACTCCCGGGGGGACATCAACCTCTCCTTCATCGGCGACCCCGCCCGCCCCAAGGTGCGCCTGCCCGGTGGGGCGGGGAGCGCCAGCATCCTCCCCACCGCCAAGCGCACCGTCCTCTGGCGCACCGTCCACGACCCGAGGAGCTTCCCCGAGCGCTGCCCGTGGGTGACGGCCTCGGGGAGGGTGGATCGGGTGGTGACGCCGCTCTGCATCTTCCGCAAGGTGGAGGGGCGCCTCCGGATCGAGAGCCGCCACGCGGGCGTCGCCCCCGGGGCGATCCGCGCCGCCACCGGCTTCGACCCCGGCCCCGCGGAAGAGGCGCCCGAGACGCCCGAGCCCACGGGAGAGGAGCGCGCCGCCCTCGAGGCGGCCGATCCCGAGGGCGTCCGCTTCCTCGAATTCGCCTGACCTCCGCGCACCTCCCCCATGCCGCAGCCCCGATTCGACGCCGTGGGCGTGGGCCTCAATTCGGTGGATCTTCTCTGCCTGGTGGACCGCTACCCCCCGTTCAACACCAAGAGCGGCCTCCGGGAGGTCACCCGCCAGGGCGGGGGCCAGGCGGCGACCGCGATGGCTGCCCTCGCGCGCCTGGGCCTGCGCGCGGCCTTCATCGGGGCGGTGGGGGACGACCCCGAGGGGGCGTTCTCCCTCCAGAGTCTGCGGGGGGCGGGGGTGAACGTGGAGGGGGTGGCCGTCCAGCCGGGCCGGGCGAGCCAGTTCGCCGTCGTCATCGTCCAGGGCGGGGGAGGCCCGGAGGAGCGGGGCGGGAGGACCATCCTGTGGCGCCGTGAGGTGGAGTTGCGGCCCGAGGAGGTGCGCGAGGACATCGTGAAGGCCGGGCGCATCCTCCACATCGACGGCCACTCCGTCGAGGCCGAGCTGCGGGCCGTCGGCTGGGCGCGCGAGGAGGGGATCCCTGTTTCCTTCGACGCCGAGCGGGTGTTCCCCGGCACGGAGGAACTCGTCCGCCAAACGGATTTCCTCGTGGCCGGGGAGGAGTTCCCGGCCCTTTTGACGGGCGCCGGAGAGCCCGAGGAGGCGCTCCGCCGCATCTGGCGGATGGGCCCCCGCGTGGCCGCCATGACCCTCGGGGCGCGCGGGGCGATCGCGTTCGACGGGGAGCGCCTGCATCGCTCCCCCGCCTTTCCGGTCGAGGCGGTGGACACCACCGGGGCGGGGGATGTATTCCACGCGGGGTTCGTCTTCGGGGTGCTCCAGCGCTACCCCCTCCCGCCCACCCTGCGCTTCGCGAACGCCCTGGCCGCCATGAGCTGCCGGAGGCTCGGCGGGAGGGCGGGCCTGCCCCGCCTGGAGGAGGTCGAAGAATTTCTCGCCGCCCGCCCTGGAAGGGAAGACGCATGAGGTTTCCTCCCCCGCGCTCCCCCCGGCGGACGGCCGCCCTCCTCGTTGCGGCCCTCATGGGCGCGGCCGCCGCGGGCTGCGAGCCGGCTCCGCCCAAGGAGTCCGTCTCGGGCACCGTCCGCCTCTCGCCCGCCCTCCCGCCCGAGGCCCGGCGGACGAGGATCCTCTTCATCATCCTCGAGCCCGAGGAGGGGGGCCCGCCCCTCGCCGTCCAGCGGCTGGTCGAGACGAAGTTCCCCTACCGCTTCGTCCTCACGGCGGACGACATGATGATCGCCGGCAGGCCCTTCGCGGGGCGGGTCAGGGTGCGCGCGCGCCTGGACAAGGACGGCCGGGCGGGGCCCTTCGCGCGCGGGGATTATCAGGGGGTGAGCGCCCTCGCGGTCGCCGTCGGGGCGCGGGATGTGGAGGTGGTGATCGATCGGGCGGGGACGGCCGAGCCTCAGGAGGCCGCCGAACGGCCGGCCCCGCCGCCTCCGCCTCCGGCGGCCCAGGCACCGGCCGCGGGGGAGAAGACCATCACGGGCACGATCGTCATCGCGCCCCATCTCGCCTCGAAGGCCGAGGGGAAGCCCGTCCTCTTCCTCATCGCCCGGGGCGAGCGGCCCGGCCCGCCCCTGGCCGTCCTGGGCGTCCCCAACCCGCGCTTCCCGCTCCGCTTCACCCTCTCCCAGGAGAACGTCATGATGCCGGGGGCCGCCTTCGAGGGCCGGGTGCGCCTCGTCGCCCGGGTGGACGCCGATGGCGCCGCCGGCCCTCCCCAGCCGGGGGATCTCGAGGGCGAGCACCCCGGGCTGGTCCCCGTGGGGGCCCAGGGCGTCACCATCGTTGTGGACAGGGAGTATTAGCCGGCCGCGCCCTTCTTGACGAGCTGAAGGTCGATGTTGATGTGGACCTCGTCCCCCACCATGACGCCCCCCGCGTCGAGCAGCCGGTTCCACGAGACGCCGAAGTCGTGCCGGTTGATCGTGGCGGCGCCGCTGGCGGCCACGCGCGGCCGGCCCCGGTGGTCCTTGGTCACCTGGCTCAGGTCCTCGACCTTCAGGACCACCTCCTTGGTCACCCCCCGGATGGTGAGGTCCCCGACCAGCTCGAAGCCCTCCTTGCGGACGTTCTGCACCCGCTTCGAGGTGAAGGTGATCGTCGGGTGCTTCTCCACCTCGAGGAAATCCGGGCTCTTCAGGTGGGTGTCCCTGCGCTCGTGCTGGGTGTCGATCGAGGCGGCGTCGATCAGGATCTGGGCCTTCGCCGTCTCGGGCTTGCCCGGCACGTAGAAGACCTCCCCCTTCACGGTGGGGAACCGCCCCCGCACCCAGGAGATCATCACGTATCGGGACTTGAAGTTGACCATGGTGTGAGTCGGGTCGACGGTCCAGTCCTCGCCGATGGCCGGGGAGGGCAGGCTGAGCCACAAAAGGGCCGCGAGGGCCCATCCCATCCGGCGGATCTTCCGGTTCATGTCGCCTCCAATCGGTTGCGGCCGCCGGGCGGCCGGGGGCTCTTGCGCCCCGGCGCCGGGGGGGGCCTCGAAGCTTTCGCCAAACAAACGGGGAAGGGCCCTTGAGGGTTCCCCCATTGCCCTTCCGGCGGAGCCCGGCGATGCGCGCTTATCCCGGAAAATCCCGGAAAAACCCGGGGCCTTCCCGGAGG
>CAYMWZ010000119.1:0-8418 GCA_964394385.1 uncultured Nitrospinaceae bacterium
TCCCCGGATTCCACGGGAAAATGGCGGTCTCCGGGGACCGGGTGGGGTGAGCCCAAGGGACGCGAAAACAGTGTGTTTTAAGACGGGGGAGCTCGCGGCGTTGACCCCGAAATTCCCCAGGGCCGTGGCGCCGGCGGCCTGGCGGCCCGCCACCTCCCTTGGGGGCGATGCCTGCCCGCTGCATCGTCAAGGGGGGGGGAGATGTGAGGCAAATTGACCTGGAGGCGGACCATTTTCTACTATAAGCGGGCGTTGCCCGCCCCGTGCCGCCCTCAGGGGGTCTCGACGATGGAGCGTGTCTCAGGAGCCCTGCCCATTCCGGAAGGCCACGCCCTGGGCCGGATGTTTCGATCCACGACGGAGTCGGCGTTCGAGGCCGTGGGGTATCCGGACGGCGAGGTGATCGACTACGTGTGGAAGATGCTCCTGCGCTTCGCCCACGTGGACAACCTCTTCCGCCGCAGCCGCCGCACGGCCGAGCACCTGGAGCAGGTGGTGGACTTCCTGCGCGAGGCAGAGGGGCTTGAAGGTGCCTCCCTGCGCGAGCTCAAGCGGCACATGGGAGACGTGTGCCTCTTTTTCACGGGCCTCTTCCCCGAGAACCTCGAGCGCAAGCGCCTCGATCCGAAGTACTACATCCTGCAGGGCAAGGCCGCCTACGGCCAGGTGGCCGAGATGGACGCGGTGCGGCCGACGGCGCGCTTTTACCGGAAGCTCAACCACGAGTTCGACAAGTGCGTCATGGCGCTCCACGTGGAGCGTCAGTTCCTCTACGATTCGGTCTACCAGTACATCGGGCGGCAATTCGAGGCATAGGCGCCGCTTTGGCGTCTGGCAGGGGGCTGCGAGAAAAACATGCGCGCGCATCGCATTAAGGCTGGGATCTTCGTGTTTCTCTTCGCGGTCTTCTTCGCCTTCTCAGGGGGCGCCGCCCCCGCGAGGACCGGGGAGCCGGCGCCCCAGGGGGCCGACAAGTCGCAGGTGGTGGTGGCCGAGGTCAACGGCCGGAAGATCACCATGGCCGAGGTGGAGGAGCGCCTCGCGCTGATGCCGCCCGCCGTCCGAATCCAGGTACGCAAGAACCGGGAGCAGTTCCTGGAGGGCCTCGTCCAGGCCGAGCTGCTCTACCAGGAGGCGCTGCACCGCAAGTTCGACGCCCTGCCGGAGGTGGATAAGCGCGTCGACCGGGCGAAGCGGCGCATCGTGGTGGATGAGTTCGTCCGCCGGGAAGTCAACAAGGAAAGCGAGGTCTCCGAGAAGGATCTGCGGGATTTTTTTGCCGCGAACAGGGAGCGCTTCCGCCGGAAGGAGTCGGTCACCCTGAGCCACATCGTGGTGAAGACCGAGAAGGAGGCGTGGGAGGCGGCCGCCGAGCTGCGGCGGGGGATACCCTTTGCCCAGGTGGCGCGGGACCGCTCCATCTTCGAGGCGACCCGCGACGCTGGCGGGGTGATGGGGACCGCCGCGCGGGGCGAGCTCGACAAGAAGCTCGAGGAGGTGGCCTTCAAGCTGCCCATCGGCCAGGCGAGCGATCCCATTGAGACTCGCATCGGCTGGCAGATCATCCGGGTGACCGAGCGGATCCCCGCCGCCGAGGCCCGCCTCGAGGACGTCAAGGAGGACGTCAAGCAGATCTTCCTCGAGCTGAAGGGCCGGGAGGCCTACGAGAAGCTCATCGGGGATCTCAAGAAGAGAGGCTCGGTGGCCATCTATCCGGAGCGGTTTCAATAGGGGCGCCCCGCCCGGCCCTCGGTGGTGCGGCCGTGGCCCTCGCCGGAGGTTCCCCACCGCGCGCGGTTTATGCACAGCTTCTCCACATCGGCTGCCGGGGTTGTCCCCGGGATGTCCACGCGATATCCACAACAAATTGGGGTCTCCGCCTCGATTTTCTTTGACATGCCACGAAATGTTGTGGTGGAATCCTGCCTCCAGCTGTGGAATCCACGAGGGGTTTCTTGGGCCTCGCTTTCGCCATCGGGCGGGCGGGGGCGAGGTTTGGGAGGGGGGGAGGGGAGGTTCCTCCCCCCCTCCCGACGTTTCGGGCGCGGGAGGCGGAGATGAGCATCAAGGCGGACCGTTGGATCGCTCGGATGGCGCGGGAGCATCGGATGATCGAGCCGTTCGAAGAGAAGCAGGTGCGCGACGGCGCGATCTCTTACGGGCTCTCTTCCTACGGCTATGATATCCGCATCGCGGATGAGTTCATGATCTTCACAAACGTCATGTCCTCAATCGTGGACCCGAAGAATTTCGATGAGCGCTCGCTGGTCAAGCTCCGGGCGGGCGCCTGCGTCATCCCGCCCAACTCCTTCGCCCTGGCCCGCACGGTGGAGTACTTCCGGATACCGCGGAATGTCCTGACGGTGTGCGTCGGGAAGAGCACATACGCCCGTTGCGGGATCATCGTCAACGTCACCCCCTTCGAGCCGGAATGGGAGGGCTACGCCACCCTCGAGGTGTCGAACACCACCCCCCTCCCGGCCAAGATCTACGCGAACGAGGGGATCGCCCAGGTCCTCTTCTTCGAGAGCGACGAGGTCTGCGAGGTGTCCTACGCCGACAAAAAGGGAAAATACCAGAAGCAGCCGGGCCTCACCCTCCCCAAGCTTTGAGCCCCCCGCCCCTCCCCTCGGGGGCCACTGGGGGGGGTGCCCGCCCCGATCGCCGCTTGCCCTTTCGGGGCCGGGTTTTTCGCGGATGGATGGACCTTTTCCGAAAATGAAGGAGAAGGTGTTATAATCGGAGGGTGGAGGTGCGGGCGGAATTTTCTTCTAACGGCATGAATTTCTTGAGGTTGGAGAGTAGATGCCCGGCGATCTGAGCCACCTCGACGAGAAGGGCCGCGCCCGGATGGTGGAGGTGGGCGGGAAGCCCGACACGGCCCGGGAGGCGGTGGCCCGGGGGCGCGTCGAGATGCGGCCCGAGACGCTTCGCCGGATTCTCGAGGGGGGCCTTCCCAAGGGAGACGTCTTGGGGACGGCGCGGGTGGCGGGCGTCATGGCCGCCAAGAGGTGCGCCGAGCTGATTCCCATGTGTCACCCCCTCCGGTTGACGAGCGTGGAGGTGCGCTTCGCGCCCGAGGCGGGCGGGCTGGGGATCGAGGCGGTCGTCCGCGCCCAGGACCGCACCGGAGTGGAGATGGAGGCCCTGACCGCGGCGGCGGTGGCGGGGCTGACGGTCTACGACATGTGCAAGGCGGTGGATCGGGAGATGTCGGTCTCGGCCGTGCGCCTGGTGAAGAAGGCCGGCGGCAAAAGCGGCACGTTCATACGCCCCGGGGAGGACGCCGTGTCGCCCGGGTATTGATATTTTTCGCCGCATTCGGGAGGTAGGGCCGTGGGGAGGGTGAATCCAGGCTCGAGAACAGCAGTATCTACCAGTTATAAATGGGGCAACAGGGCCCGGTCTTTGAAGCGCCTGGGGGTGCGGGTGCTCTTGGTTGCGGCTTTGGTTTGGCTGGGGGCGCTCCTGGGAGGCTCCCTCGGGCCCGTGCCTTTTGGCCACGCGGCGGGAGCGGCCCTGGGCGCGCTGGCGGGGCTGCTGGCGCTGTGGGCCGAGGCCGACCTCGGCCGGGCGGGCCTGGGCGCGGCCGTGGGCGGGGCGGCGGGGTTTCTTTTCGGCCTGGTCGCGGCGTCCGCGTTGCTGGCGGTGGCCGGCGGCCTCATCCCGCCCGCCTCGCGCGCCTTGGCCGGAGCTTTTGCGGGGGTTCTCCTCGCCTATCTGGGCGCCGCGGCGGGGGCGGCCCAGGGGCGCCGCCACTGGGGCCGCTCGGCGGAGCGGGGGGTCAGCCCGGGCGCCGGCCCGCGGGCGAAGATCCTCGACACGAGCGTCATCATTGACGGGCGCGTGGCCGACATTTGCGAGGCGGGCTTCCTCGAGGGGCCCTTGGTCCTGCCGCAGTTCGTCCTCAAGGAGCTTCAGCAGATCGCCGACTCCTCCGATCCCCTCAAGCGCAACCGGGGCCGCCGGGGCCTGGATGTCCTCCGCCGGATCCAGCAGATTCCCGACCTGGACATCCAGATCGTGGACACCGACTTTCCCCGCGTGCGGGAGGTGGACACCAAGCTCGTCCTCCTCGCCAAGGAGATCGGGGCCAAGGTGATGACGAACGACTTCAACCTCAACAAGGTGGCCGAGCTCCAGGGGGTGGGCGTCCTGAACATCAACGAGCTGGCCAACGCCGTGAAGCCGATCGTCCTGCCGGGCGAGGAGATGAGCGTCTTCATCCTCAAAGAGGGGAAAGAGTACGGCCAGGGCGTGGGGTATCTCGACGATGGGACCATGGTCGTCGTGGACCACGCCCGGGACCGCATCGGCCACAACGTCTCTGTGTCGGTCACGAGCGTCTTGCAGACCACCGCCGGAAGAATGATCTTCACCAAGCTGCGGGAGGACACAGAACAGCAGCGCAACGGGAACTGACGGCGGCCCGAGGGAGCCCGCTCTCCGTGATGTCCGAGTGATGCCGATCCCCCCTGCGGAAAAGGTTGGAGCCATCGTCCCCGCGGCGGGCCGGGGGGAGCGCCTGCCCGGCCCGGTGGGAAAGCAGTACCGCCTCCTGGGCGGGGTCCCCCTGATCCGGCACACACTGACCCGCCTGGCGGGCGGGGGGCGGATCGGATCCATCGCCTTGGCGCTGCCCCCACCGGCCGAGGCGCCCCCCGGCCTGCTCGATGGCCTCAAGGTGCCGGTCCGGGTGGTGGAGGGCGGCCGCACCCGGCAGGAGTCGGTCGCCCGGGGGCTGGCGGCGCTCCCCGCCGGGGTGGAGTGGGTAGTCGTCCACGACGGGGCTCGCCCCCTGCTCCCCCCGGAGCTGGTGGAGGCATGTCTGGCGGGGGCCCAGGAGAGCGGCGCTTCGATCGCGGCCCTCCCGGTCTCCGACACCGTGAAGCGCGCCCGGGAGGAGGGGTTCGCCGCGGAGACCCTCTCCCGGGAGGGGCTCTGGCTGGCCCAGACCCCCCAAGTGGCGCGCCGCGACCTCCTCGAGCGGGCCTTCGAGGACGCCTCGGCCCGGGGACGGGAGGGGACGGATGAGGCCGCCCTCCTCGAGTCCATCGGGGTCCGCGTGCGGCTCGTCCCGGGGGCGGCCTCGAACCTGAAAATCACCACCCCGGAGGATCTCGCCTTGGCAGAGGCCTACCTCGCGCACTCTGCGGAGGAGGGGGAGCGTTCCCCCCGCGGGGGGAGCGCGTTGATCCGGGTGGGAATGGGGTTCGACGTCCACCGCTTCGAGGCGGGCCGGAGGCTCGTCCTGGGAGGGGTGGAGGTCCCGTTCGAGAAGGGCCTGGCGGGCCACTCGGATGCGGACGTCCTCACCCACGCCATCTGCGACGCCCTCCTCGGGGCGGCGGCGCTCGGGGACATCGGGCTTCACTTTCCGGATACCGATGCGCGCTACCGGGGCGCCGACAGCATGGAGCTCCTGCGCCGCGTGGTGGCCCTGGCGGCCGCGCGGGGCCTCCGCCCCCACAACGTGGACGCCGTCGTCGTGGCCGAGCGGCCGAGGCTCGCCCCCCACGTGGGCGAGATGCGGAGGAGACTCGCCGGGGCGCTCGGTCTCCCGGAGGGGGCGGTGAGCGTGAAGGCCACGACGAGCGAGCGGCTCGGCTTCACCGGAAGGGGGGAGGGCATCGCCGCCCACGCGGTGTGCGCTCTCCGGGAAGGGCCGTCTTGACGCCGATTTGAGAGCCATGACAAATTCGGGCGCGAGAGTCGCCGATCCCGCCGGCCGGCAGCGTCCGGAACATCATTGTCTCCAGAGAGCGTCGGGGAGCCGTTGAAGTGGCCGTTCATGTCTACAACACGTTGAGCCGGCGCAAAGAGCCGCTCGAGACCCTCGAGCCCGGCCGCGTGAAAATGTACGTCTGCGGGGTGACGGTGTACGACCACTGCCACCTGGGCCACGCCCGGGCGGCCATCGTGTTCGACGTGATCCGCCGCTACCTGGAGTACTGCGGCTACCAGGTCACCTTCGTCTGCAACTTCACGGACGTTGACGACAAGATCATCGCCCGGGCGCGCCGGCTCAAGGTTCCGATCGGGGAGCTCACGGAGCGGTTCATCGAGGAGTACTACCGCGACATGGACGCCCTGGGCGTCCGCCGGGCGGACGTCGCCCCGCGGGCCACGGCGCATGTCCCCGAGATGATCGAGATGATCCGCTGCCTGGTGGACCGGGGGGTCGCCTATGCCGCGGACGGGGACGTCTACTTCGACATCTCCCGGTTTCCTGGCTACGGGAAGCTCTCCCACCGCAACACCGAGGAGCTCGAGGCGGGCTTCCGCATCGAGCCCGGCGAGGGCAAGCGCAACCCGCTCGACTTCGCCCTCTGGAAGGCCTCCAAGCCGGACGAGCCCTCCTGGGAGAGCCCGTGGGGGCCGGGCCGCCCCGGCTGGCACCTTGAGTGCTCGGTGATGTCGAGCCGCTATCTCGGGGAGCGCTTCGACATCCACGGCGGCGGGGAGGATCTGGTTTTCCCCCACCACGAGAACGAGATCGCGCAGAGCGAGGGCTGCTTCGGGCACGATTGGGTGCGCTACTGGGTCCACAACGGCTTCGTGCGCATCAACCACGAGAAGATGAGCAAGTCGAAGGGGAACTTCTTCACCATCAAGGCCATCCTGGACGGGATCCCGGCCGAGGTGGTCCGCTTCTTCCTGCTGGGCACGCACTACCGCCATCCGGTGGACTACTCGGACCAGGTGGTGCGGGAAGCCTGGAAGGGGCTCGACCGCCTCTACAACGTGCGCCTGCGCCTGGAGCGGGCCGCCCCGGGCGGGGCGGGGAACCTCAAGCGGAGGATGGAGGAGCAGGCCGGGGCCTTCCGGGCTCGCTTCGCGGAGGCGATGGACGATGACTTCAACACGGCCCAGGCGATGGGCCATCTGTTCGATTTCGCCCGCGAGGCGAACGCCCTCCTTCAGGAGGCGGGGGGGGCCTTGCCCGAGGAGGCGGCCCGGCCGGGGCGGGAGGTCTTCCAGGAGGTGGGCGTGGTGATGGGCTTGTTCGGCTTCGATCCGGAGAGCTGGTTCCGCCAGCCCCAGCCCGGCGCGCCCGCCGGGGAGGAGGTTGCGGCCTCCCGGAACGGGCAGATGGATGATGCGCAGATCGAGGAGATGGTGGCCCAGCGGAGCGAGGCCCGGAAGCGGAAGGATTTCGCCGAGGCCGACCGCATTCGGGAGGCGCTGGCCGAGGCGGGCGTGATCCTGGAGGATGGGCCTTCGGGCACGATCTGGAAGCGAAGGCTCTGAGGTGGCCAGGGGGGAGGCGCGCGAGGTCATCTGCGGGGTGCACGCTGTTCTCGCCGCGCTGGAGCGGGGGCGGGAGCGGGTGGAGCGGCTCTACCTCGCCCCGGGCCGCGGGGGGCAGCCTGCCTCCCGCGCGCGGGCCCTGGCCGAGCGGGCGGGCCTCCCGGCCGAGGAGCGGCCCCTCGCCGTGCTGGAGGAGCTGGCCGCCACGCGCCAGCACCAGGGCATGGTGGCCGAGGTGCGCCCCACTCCCATCCTTGCGCTTGAGGACCTCCTCGCGCGCCAGCCCCGGACGCGTCCGCCCCTCCTGCTCCTGGACGGGATCCAGGATCCCCGCAACCTGGGCGCCATCCTGCGCACGGCGGCGGCCCTGGGCGCGGGGGGCGCCGTCTGGCCGAAGGACGGGGCGGTGGGCCTCACCCCCTCGGCGGCCAAGGCGGCGGCCGGAGCCTTGGAGGTCGTCCCCCTGGCCCGGGTGACCAACATGGCGCGGGCCGTCTCGGCGGTGAAGGCCTCGGGCTATTGGGCCCTCGCGGGCGACCCGGAGGGGGAGGTTTCCCTGGGGGAGGGGGAGTTGCCCGCGCCCGCCGCCCTGGTGATCGGCGGGGAGGGCCGCGGTGTCCGCCGGCTCGTCCGGAAGCGCTGCGATCTGGGGGTGCGGATTCCCCTGGCTGGGGGTATAGTGGGTTCGCTGAACGCGGCGGTGGCGGCGGGGATTCTCCTCTTTGCCCTCACCGCCGATGGGCGCGCCGCCCCTCCGCCCGGCCTGGAGGGGGTGAAAAGGCTTGCCCAAGCTTGACAAGGTAGCCCTCTGGGCCTACTTTACCCCGCCTTTGCTGGCTGGCGTAGCTCAGCTGGTAGAGCAGCTGATTTGTAATCAGCCGGTCGGAGGTTCGAATCCTCTCGCCAGCTCCACGGCGGGGCGGGCCCCCGAAGATCGACAGGAACACGGGGGGAGGTTCCCGAGCGGCCAAAGGGATCAGACTGTAAATCTGACGGCTTACGCCTTCGGAGGTTCGAATCCTCCCCTCCCCACCAGGCTGCAAGTTCCCTGAGTCGCCCGTTGACGGGAATGATTGGGATTGATTGAGAGGCGGGAATAGCTCAGTTGGTAGAGCATCAGCCTTCCAAGCTGAGGGTCGCGGGTTCGAGTCCCGTTTCCCGCTCCAA
>CAYMWZ010000120.1:0-8338 GCA_964394385.1 uncultured Nitrospinaceae bacterium
TCTCCCGGATCTGTCTCTCCAGCCGCTCGGCGCGGGCCTCAAGCTCAAGCACATCGTTCAGCACCCGCCCCCAGGCCTCCGCCCGAAAGCAGGCCCGGGGGACGGCCTCCCCTTCGAGCCTGCCCGCGATGACGTCCCCGGGGACCAGGGGGGGACGCTCGGGGCGGGGGGACGCCTCCGCGGGGCGGGGCGGCAGGGGGAACGCCGCCGGGGGGGATGAGGCCGCGCAGCCTCCCAGGGCGAGGCCCCCCGCGGCGAGGAACGCCGCCGCGAGGAGGGTGGGCCCCGCCCGGGCCCGAACGATTGGACTCATGGAGAAGCCCCCTAGTGGCCGCCGTCCCTCGCCGAGATGAGCCCCAGCCCGGCCAAGGCCGCCAGGACCTCCTGGATGGCGCCCACGTCCACGCCCCCGCCCACGAACTTGGCCGCGAGCGAGAGGATGCTCGCCCCCAGGACGAGATAGCCCGCCATCGTGGTTTTGGGATTCTGCATCGCCGCACCTCCTCCATCTTCTGCCCGGCTCCGTCCGGGGGAGGGAGAGACCGCTCTCTCCCCCCCGGCGGGGGGCGCCGGGTGAAGCCCCCCTCCCGCCCAAGGTAGGCCGAGGGAGGGGGAGAGCTTTTACGGGAGTTGCGGGCTGGTGCGCGCCAGAGAAAAAAGAGAGGAGAACCGGGGCGGGCCGCCGCCCCGTGGTAGACTGGGCCCTCTCCCCGCTTGGGCAGGAGGCACGGATGGGGCGGCGCGCGGCGTGGCGGATTCCTCTGGCGGGCCTCCTGGTCCTCCTCGCCCTCGCGGCGGCCCTCGCCCGGGCCGACGTCCCGGGGCCCGGGCCCAGGCGCTTCACCCTGGTCCACCTGAACGACTTCTACCGAATCGAGGGGGTTGAGGGACGCCGCCGGGGGGGCATCGCCCGGCTGGGGGCGGCGCTGGACCGGCTGCGGGCGCAAGGGCCGCTCCTGACGCTCTTCGCCGGGGACCTCCTCTCCCCCTCCCTCATGAGCCGGGAGTTCGAGGGCGCCCAGATGATCGAGGCCATGAACGCCGTTGCCCCCGACGCGGCCACCTTCGGAAACCACGAGTTCGATTCGGGCGACCCCGGCCTTCTCCTCGCGCGCCTGGCCGAGTCGCGCTTCCTCTGAGTGTCGAGCAACGTGCGCCAGGCCGACGGGGGCTCCTTCCCCGGCGTCCAGCCGCGCCTGCTGCGCCGGGTGGGGGGGGTCCGCGTGGGGATCTTCGGCCTGACGACCGACTCGAACCGAAAACCCTACGTGAAGTATCTCCCCTTCCTCCAGGCCGCGGAGGAGGAGGCGGCCGCCCTCAAGCGCGACGGGGCCGAGGTCATCATCGCCCTCACCCACCTCCCGATGGAGCAGGACTTGGAGCTCGCCCGGAGGCTCCCCGACATCGACCTCATCGCCGGCGGCCACGAGCACGACGCCCAGCTCGGCCGCGCGGGGGGCGCCCTCATCCTCAAGGCGGACTCCGACCTGCGCTCGGTCTGGGTGGTGAGCGTCACCCTCCCCGCCGACCGCCGGGCGGAGCTCCGGGCGCGCCTCCTCCCCCTGGGCGATCGTGCGCCCCGCAGCCCCGCCCTCGGCGAGCTTGAGGACCGCTGGCTCGCCCGGCTGGCCGAGCGCCTGGGGCCGGACGAGAAGGTGGCCGAGAGCGAGGTCACCCTCGAAGGGCTCGAGGGGGCCGTGCGCTCCCGGGAGACCAACCTGGGGAACCTCATCGCCGACGCGCTGCGGGAGGAGGGCAAATGCGACCTCGCCGCCGTCAACGGAGGGGCCATCCGGATCGACGAGAACCTCCCGCCGGGGCCCATCACGCGCTACCAGGCGGCCGAGATGCTCCTATTCCGCAACCGCCTCGCCCGCCTCAAGCTCCCGGGCAGGGTGCTGGCCGAGGCGCTGGAGAACTCGGCCGAGCGCCGGGGGCGCGGGGGCTTCCTCCAGCTCTCGGGGGTGCGGGTGACGTTCGCCCCATGGGAGCCGCTGGGCCAGCGCGCCCGGCGGATCGAGGCCGCCGGCGCCCCCCTCGAGGAGGAGCGCTCCTACACCCTGTGCACCCTGGACTACCTCGCCCAGGGCGGGGACGGCTACAAGGTGCTGAAAGAAAAAACCCTCCTCCTCGAGGCCGACGCGGGGGACGCGGGGGAGATGCTGATCCGCCACCTCCGCCAAAAGGGCCGCGTCGCGCCCCGCGAGGAGGGCCGAATCCGCTTCCTCAGGCCCTAATTGTGTGACCCGGGCCACACCGGGGATGTGGTTGCGCGGGGGGGAGAGTGGTAAAATTGCCGTGGGGGATGGTTTTGCCGTTTCACCCAGCTGGACGCAGCCGCCGCAGGGGGGGGAGGGTCCCATGAAAAAGATGGTTGCTATTGGGCTCGCCGCCATCATGGCCGTTGGGTTGGCCGGATGCGGGGCGGGGGGAATTGACAAGCAGACCGGGGGCGCTGTTCTGGGGGGCATCGGGGGCGGCGTCATCGGATCTCAGATCGGGAAGGGGAAGGGCAAAACGGTGGCGACAATAGCCGGCACCGTCCTCGGCACCCTGGTGGGAGGGGCGATCGGCAAGCAGCTCGACGAGCGGGACCGGCTCCTCATGGCCCAGAAGACCCAGGACTCCCTGGAGCGGGCCCCCTCGGGCCAGACGAGCGAGTGGCGCAACCCGGACACGGGCGCCAGCGGGACCATCACTCCCAAGCCCGCCTACCAGACGAGCGCGGGACAATACTGCCGGGAGTTCCAGCAGACCGTCACCGTGGGGGGCAAGAGCGAGCAGGCCTACGGGACCGCCTGCCGCCAGCCGGACGGGAGCTGGAAGATCGTTCAACAGTGAGAGACCCGACCGCCATTTTCTGCCCTGCATAGGGAAAAGGAGGACTCAATGAAGAAAGCCGCCATCGCCGCCTCCCTGGCCCTCTCGCTGGCCATGACGCCGGCAGGTCTGCCCCTCATCTCCGCCGCGCCGGCCATCGCGGCCCAGGCCCAGATGTCCAGAGAGGAGCCCGACGTGGGGCTCCTCCTCCTGGATCTGCTCATCGTGCGGCCGGCCTCCCTGATCATCGTCGCGGGCGCCGTCCTCACCTACCCGATCGCGCTCCTGCTGGATCCCCTCTTCGGCAACGACCCCGTGAAGCTGAAGAAGGAGTGGCTGACGAACAACTTCGACTACGCCTTCGAGCGTCCCCTGGGCAACTTCCGTTGGAAGGCCCGCTAGAGGAGCCCCGCGATGAAGAAGGCCCTTGCCGCATCCATCCTCGCGGCGGCCCTGCTCGCCCCTCCCCCCTTCGCGGGGGCCGAGGAGCCCAAGCCGCCGCCCGCCCACCTGGACGAGGCCACCGTCATGGTGGATCTCCTCCTGGTCCGGCCCCTCGGGCTCGCCGCGGTGGTGGCGGGGGCTATCCTCTACCTGCCCGCGGCGTTCGTCACGAGCTGGGGAGGGAACGACATCCGGCCGGTGGCGGACCTCCTGATCCACCGGCCCGCCAGCTTCACCTTCAACCGCCCCCTGGGCCGGTTCGAGGGAGACTAGCCCCGAGAGCAGCCCTTCGGCGCTCCCCCAAAAATCCCCCCGGCGACAGGGGGATTTTTTTGGGCCCGCCCCCTCACCGCTCCCCCCCGAACCTCCACTCGAGGTCCCAGGGGAACTCCTCCCGCATCTTCTCGAGGTAGGCGAGGACGTTCTCCCGGTGGAAGCGCGCGCTCTTGAAGGAGGGGAAATTCGCGGGCCGCCTCCCGCCGGCCGGGGCCGGAGGCCGGCGCAGGTAGATGGGCCGGAGGCAGGGAGTGTCGCTCGCGCAGTCCTCGGCCACGATGCTGTCCACGCTGCGCACGCTGCGGTAGCCGAGCACCTTGGCGAGCATGGGCTTGGTGAGGAGGACCTCCTCGGCGAGGATCTGGGCGGGCGGCCGCGGGTCGGGGCGGAGGTCCGAGAGGCAGCGGCGCCGGCGGGCGGCGCCCCTTCGCTTTCCCGGTCGGCGGGCCATCCTCCCCTCCCCTGCGGGCCGGCGCCAGCGGGCGGAGGGCCGCCCTCAGGCGACCGCCTCCTCGATGGAGCGGATCTCCACCTCCTCCCGCCGCGCCCGGCGGGCGCGGAGGGCCTCGGCGGCGCGGGCCTCGGCCACCGCCCGGCTGGGCAGGAGAAGGGTGACCCGCCGGTCGCGCTTGCGGTCGCGGTAGGTGAGGACGGCCCCCTGGGCCGGAAGGTCGAACCCCTCGTCCATGAGCTCGCGGAGGCTGCGCTCGTGGACACCGATGTAGGACGCGTGGACGTTCACGGCCTTCCCTCCCGATGGCGGCGCGGGGGGGCGCTCGGCCCCGCCCCGCGCGGCGGCTCGGCGGACGATGGGCCCGGGCGGCCCGCGGCGGGTGGTTGGCTGGGGGGCTTCATGAGGGGACGCCCGGAAGCGGCCTCTGCCCCTTCCGGACGCCGACGCGAAAGGATGAAAGGAGATTCAGGCGGGACGGGCCGCCCGGGCCGAACGGAATTCCCGGCGGGGTTCTGCCCGCCGAGAGAATCTTCGAATCGGAATAATCTCATGGGTTTCCCTCTCTCTCCCCCCGCATTTTGTCGTCCGGCATCTCCGGATGCGGAGAGAGAACACACCCAAAATATCCTTTTAAGAACATATTGTCAAGCCAAAATATCCATATTTAGATATATCCCCGCCTTCCTCTCTCACACCTTGGAATTCAAGCACTTAGAGAGCCCCCCCACCCCGGCGGGGAGGCGCCCCCGGCCGCCGACCGGAGGGGCCTTCCGCGGCGGGCCGAGCCGTCCTATCCTCTCAGGCGTCAGGCACGGGGCGTCCCGGCGCTTTCTCCGGGAAGGAGGGGAGGCCATCATGGGCAAGCGATTCCGCTGGGCGTGGGGCGCGGCACTTCTCGCAGGGCTCGCCGGCGCGGCCTGGGCCGCCGGCGCGCGGCTGGACCAGACGCCGGTCTCGGCGGCCCAGTTCGCGGCCTTTCTCTTGAGCCAGGGAGGAAAGGACGCCCCCGCCGGCACCGGAGGCGAAGGGCCCGCCGTCAGCCTCACTTGGCACCAGGCGCGCGCCTACTGCGCGGCCCAGGGCAAGCGCCTGCCCTCGGCCCAGGAGTGGATCGGTGCCTGCCAAGCAAAGGAGATCCAGCACACCGGCTGGATCTGGGAGTGGACCACCACCGACGCCGGCCCCGGGGAGCACGGCGCGGAGCAGCCCTTCAAGCTACTCTGCGGGCCGGGGCCCGAGTGCAGCTGCACCCACGCCTATCATCCCGACTGGAAGAACGAGGTGAAGGGCTTCCGCTGCGCCCGCCCGGATCCCAACGTGCGCCTCCTGGAGGGCGGCCGGGCGGCCCGCTGAGGGGCATCGCCTCCCCGCCCGGGGAAGGGGCGGGGGTCCCCCTTCCACGGGAACGAAAACCTCCCCCCGCTTGTTGCTGTCGGAGAGAGCCAATCCGACACGCCGCCAGGAAAAAAGGGAGAAAAATGGCTTCCAGCTTGGGCAATGAGCGAAGGGTGCTAAGGGCGCTGGCCGCCGCGGCCTGGATTGCGCTCGCGGCGGGGTGCGCCGCGCTGGAGGAGGGAGCGCCCCTGCGCCCGGTGGCGCTGGATGGGCTGCTCGACCGCCCCGCCCAACTGATCGTGCTCCACAGCCCCACCCCCCTGGACCGCTACCCGGACACGGTGAGCGCCGTCCTCGTCCACCTGGAGGGCCAGGACCTCCGCCTCCGCACGGGCAGCCTGCGCGCCGACCCGCCGGCCCGGGGGACCCTGCGCGGGTATCTGGCGAAGGTGGGATTGGCTTATCAATACAGCCTCCACGAGGCGCGGGGGCGGAACGGCCGGACGCTCGGCTACATCCTCGTCCGGGACCGCGGGCTCCGCACCCTCTATCTCGCCGCGGACGAGACCCTCTTCGCCGACGCCCAGTTCGTCGAGCAGTTCTAGAGCGCCCAGGCGGGAGGGCGCGCGTGAAAAAAAAATCTCCCGTCCGCCCGGACGGGAGACCCGAAGGCCGGCGAGGGGGGCCCCTCAGGCCGGAGCCCGCATCTCCTCCCCGCGAAGAGGCGCCTCCACCCACTCCAGCGCCACGCAGCAGGCGTTGCACATGGGGCCGGAGGCGGGGGTGGAGGGGGAAAACACATGCTGCCGGTAAATCCGGCCGCAGCGCGGGCACCGCCAAGCCAGTTGGATTTTCCCCTCCGCCGCCTCTGTCATGGTCATGGCTGTCCTCCCGGAAACATAAACAAGACCATCTGATCCTAAATATATCCCCCCTGAGGCCATTCCGCAACCCGCCTCCTCGGCGCCGGACGGGGGGGGGGGAATTCCAGGCTTTTTCGAAGGGATCCGCCCGGGCCCTCAGACGGCCATCTTTGCGAGCGCCGCGGCGATGCGCCCGCGCTCCTCATCCGACATCCGCACCCGGAAACCGACCGCCCAGGAGTTGTTGCGGGAGGCGTCCTTCCTCGCCCAGGCCACCCGCGCGCCGGCCCACCGGAACTGCTCGCCCTGGACCTTGAGCGCGATCTCATACTCGCGCTCAAAGTCAGGCTGCTGCGGCACGGCGAGGCAGACGCCGCCCTCCGAGAGGTTGTCGACGGCCAGGGGGGCCTCGGTGAGACCGGGCACCTCCACGACCGCCGGCACCTCGTACCGCGGCGGGCGCCGCTTTTTGCCTTCCTCGGCCTCCGCTCCCGCCGCGGCGGCCACCCCCGCCGGGGAGGTCCTCGCCTGAAGGACCTGGGCGTTCATCCGCGCGATGATGGCGGCCAGCTGGGCGATGATGGCTTTGGAGAAGGAGGGGTTCTCCCGAATGAAGAGGAGGAGGTGCTCCTTGCTGATGGCCAGGAAGGTCGAGTCCTTGCTCACCAGGGCGGCCGCCGACCGGCCCTCGTTGCCGAAGACGGCCATCTCCCCGAAGGAGGCGCCGGGCCCCAGGGCGGCGAGGAGCGTCTCGTCGGGGCCCCCGTGGCGCTTCACGATCTCGACCTCGCCCGTCACGATCACGTAGAGGTTGTCGCACGGGTCCCCTTCCCGGAAGAGGATCTCGCCGCCAGGGCACTGCATCTCCTCCGAGATGTGGGTCAAGGTCTTGAGCTGCTCGGCGGACATCCCCTCGAAGAGCTTGACCGTCTTCAGGAAGAGCGCCTTCTCAATGGTCGAGAGCATTCGCCCCTCTCCCCCGCCGCATCAGCCCCTCTCCCAGAGCGCGGCGGCGCCCCCCACCCTGCGCCCCCACCACTCGGGCCCCTCCCGGACATAGGCCCACTCGGGATTGCGGGCCCGGTCCCGCAGGGCCTCCATGACGGCGCGGAAGATGGGGGCGTCCGCCTCGGCGAACTCGAAGTAGCCGACGAAGTCGTAGCCCCCGGGGAGCCCGTAGCCCTCGGGCCGGTGGAGGAGGCGGCGGTTGATGCAGGGGATCCCCGCCCGGGCGGCGAGGGCGTGGCCCTCGGCGATCATGGCGCCGTCCTCGCCGTAGCGCGGGAGGAAAAACGCCTCCCGCCGCATCCAGTCCATGGCCCACCACTCCGGGGTCTTGCTCTGGGGCGTCACGACCCCGAAAGGGTAGCGCGCCCCCGGCCCGGGCGGAAGGGCGCTCGCGTAGGCGAACTGGGTCATGGCGTGGCTCGTGTAGCTGCGCGGCTTCTGCACCCCGACCAGGGCCTCGACCGATCCTCCCCGCTCCCCGATCAGCGCCCGGAGCGCCTCCTCGTAGGCCGCGAGTGGCTCGGGGGAGGCCCCCTCGAGGCGGACGAGAAAATCCGCCCCGGCGACCCCCGGGTGGGGGATGTCGCGCTCCCCGCCCAGGCCGCGCTCCGCCCGGAGGAGCTGGAAGCGGCCCCGGCGCAGCGCCTCCCCGGAGGGGTTCCCGTCCACCGCGTGCATGTTCTCCATCCCCTCCCCCAGGCGGTCGAGGGCCCGGGCGAGGGCCGGACCCCCTCCGCCCGGGAGGCGGACGAAGAGGAAGCGCCCGTGCCCGGTGACCTCGGTGGTCATGTGGAGCGCGGCGGGATCCACGGGAGCCTCCTTTTGGGGGATTTGCTCGCAAGAATACCATCTCCCGCACACCCCACCTAGCTCCCCGGCCGGGGGGCGCGGGCCTCTTTTGCTTCCCCGGACGTCCAACCCATAATGCCCCAATCGAGCGCCCGTGAAGGAGTGCGGCCGTGGCAGCCGAAGCCCATGCGATCGAGCGCCTCCTCGCCGGGGTGAGGGAGGAAGACCTCCGCCGTTGGGTGGAGGCCTTCTCGGGCTTCCGCCACGGGCGGCGCGACCGGGAGGCGCTCGCCGAGAAGGGGTCGCTCCTCGAGGAGGAGCTGCAGGGGATGGGGCTCGCCACCGAGCG
>CAYMWZ010000121.1:0-8328 GCA_964394385.1 uncultured Nitrospinaceae bacterium
TGGTGGTTCAAGGCGTTCCTGGCCGAGCTGGCGGCGGCCTGAGCCGGCGCGGCGGGACTTCCCGCCCGAGTGTGTGCGCCCCCGGAGTTTTGCGGAATATCCCGTATTACCCCGGAATTCCCCGGACGCTTCCCGGAGGCGGCGCGGAAAATTCTTTCAATTTTCGTGCGCTTTTTTGCTCGATACCCCTCAATATCCGCGACACCCCCCGGCTCCTCCCCCTCCGCGCCCGCTCCCTGATGGCCCACAGCATCTCCCCCCTTGGGGAGAGGGACAGGGTGAGGGGAGGAGGCGCCGAGGGTGCGCCCTCACCCCAACCCTCTCCCAAAGGGAGAGGGAGCATCGCAGACAAATATCGCCGCCCCGGGGTGGAGATCACATACGGGAAATGCGCGCTGGCTCGCGGCGGGGAAAAAGCCGGATCGGGCAGGCGGGGAGGGCGCTCTCACCCCCCCATGTACTGGCCCATGAGGAGGATCTGGTCGCCCTCGCGGACGGGGCTCCCCAGGGTGTGGTGGATGCCGAGCAGGGCGTCGTTCACGGCCACCTCGATGTGCTCGCCCAGCTCCTCCGAGCCCCGGTCCCAGAGGGCCTGGTCGAGCGGGCGGTGGCGCGCGCTCAGCCTCTTGAGGACCGTCCGCACGGTGTCGCCCGGGGCGGCCTCCTCCTCGAAGACGACGCGGTCGCTCCCGTCCCCTCCGACGAAGGTCGTCGCCCAGGCGATGAGCTCCACCCGGACGCGGAACTTCGAGTTCGTGCCCATGGCGTCACGCCCGCGCGCCCGCCCCCCAGAGGGGCTCGATCACCTCCTCGAGCCCCAGGGCGCGCAGGGTCTCGGGGAGGGGGCGGCCGGACTTTCGGTCGTAGCCCACCGTCTCGTACCAGATGCCGAGCATCTTGTCCCAGTGCGGGAGGATGGACTTCCCCGCCACGGGGCCGTCGGCCGGGGTCGAGCCGTAGCGCCTGGAGGGCTGCTCGTGCTCGGGCCCGATGCCGCAGCGGAGGTTGAAGGCCCGCATGAGGGCGGCCGTGCGCCGGCCCATCTGCATGGCCTCCTCCTTCCTGAGATCCCAGCCCGTGGCCGCCGCGATCGAGCGGCAGAGGATCTCCAAGGGGACCCGCGTGGTGAAGACGCAGGCGCCCAGGGAGTCCTCGAAGTGGCGCCGGCCGCGCATCACCCCCACCGAGCGGGGGACGGCCTCGGGGTCCTGCGGGCTGATGCGGGCGGGCAGGCCGAACTCGGTCGGGAAGACCGGGGGCCCGTTGTCGATGGTGCCGCCGCTGCCGGTGCAGGTGTCGATCAGCTCCTCCCAGCGCGAGCGGTGGTCGTGCCCCCGGGGGGAGTTGCCGTTCATGGCGTAGATGGCGCACTCGGCGGCGGGGCCGCCCAGCTTCTCGGAGGCGCGCTTGACCCCCTCGGCCAAGAGGTCGCCCAGGCCCTCGCGGCGGGAGACCATCTGGAGGAGCCGGTTCGCCCCCTCGGCGTCCCCCCACTCGAGGCGGAAGCCGAGGTCCCGCTCGGTGATGTAGCCCTTCTGCTGGCACTCCATCACCCAGCCGCACAGCCAGCCCCACTCGTTCACGTCCACGCAGGCGCGGTCGATCCGGGTGTTGAGCCAGGAGACCTGCTGCGGGTCGGTGAGCCCGATCGCCCAGCCGGCGCCCGCCCAGCCCTCGTACTCGGGCTCGTCCACGAGCTCCCCCTTGTGGGGCCCCGAGGCGATGACCTGCATGTGGCAGTGGTGCATCCCGCAGGCGCTGCACTGGTGGCCCCGGTGGTCGAACCCCTCGCGGAGGGTCCGCGCCTCCCACGCCTTCTCGTCCACCTCCTTGGGCCAGAGGTTGGTGGTGTAGTTGCGGATGGGGAGCGCCCCCATCCCCTGGAGGTTGCGCACCCCCGGGAGGGTCCCGTACTGGTAGAGGGACTTGGTCGAGGGGTCGGTCTTGAGACTGTGGGCGATCTCATCGGCCGCCGCGTAGAGGGCGCGCGGGTGGGCGGCGGCCACGCCCCGCTTCCCGCGCTCGATGGCCACGGCCTTGAGCCGCTTCGCCCCCATGACCGCCCCGCAGCCGTTCTTGCTGGCCACGTGGCCGTAGTCGCCCTGGATGGCCGCGAAGCGCACGAGCATCTCCCCGGCGGGGCCGATGCTGTAGACGCTCAAGTTGTGGCCGGAGAGGCCCGTCGCGGCCTCGAGCGCCTGCTGGGTCTCCCAGGTGTCCTTGCCGAGGAGGCCCGAGGCGTCGAGGAGCACGGCGCGGTCGTCGCGCACGTGGAGGTAGACCCACTCGCGCGACTGCCCCTGGACCACGATGGCGTCATATCCGCAGCACTTGAGGTTGGCCCCGAAGAAGCCGTTCGCCTGGGTGTTGGTGGCGCCGTTCGTCATGGCCCCGCGGGTGACGACGGTCAGGCCCCCCGTCCCCCACACCGGAAGGCCCGCGAGGGGCCCCGTGGCCATGACGAGGCGGTTGTCGGGGTGATCCCACCCCACCTCGGCGGGCACCTCCTCCCAGAGGATCTTGGCGCCGAGGCCGGCCCCGCCCACCCACTTGCGCCGGTCCTCGGCGTCGAAGGGCTCGGACCAGACCGCCCCCGAGGAGAGGTCCACCCGGAGGATGCGCCCCGCGTATCCGTAAGGATTGTCGTTCAAGGATTCGCCTCCCGCGTCTCGGCCCAGCCTAAGAGGATACGGCGACTTCCCGCTCCGGCACCGAGGGGCTCCCCAGGAGGGTCTGGGGCAGAAGCGCCGCGGCGGCCCCGGTGGCGAGGAAGGCGCGCTTGATGTCGTGAGGGTGCCGCCGGAGGTGGGCCTTCCACTCCGTGAGGTCCACCCCCGTGTAGACCAGGCCCTTGAGCATGCCCACGTCGTTGGTCGCCCAGATGTCGCGCGTCTTGCCCAGGATGATGGCGCCCACGAGCCGGCCCCCCCGGAAGAGGAGCTTGCGGTAGGAGGGGCGCTCGGGGCGCACTTCGGCGAAGGTCTCGGCCCCGGCGTCCTCCCAGACGCCGAAGCTCGCGACCTCGAGGTCGAGCACGTCGACGATGTTCATGAGAAGGCTCCCCGGGTAGGCCGTGTCGCGCCCGGCCATGTTGGCGCCCGCCACGCGGCCGTGCTGCATGGCGGTGGGCTCGATGGCGTGCACCGCCGGCTCCCCGGTCACCCGGTCGGGCCCCTCGGCCACGTCCCCCGCGGCGTAGATGTTCGGGACGCTCGACCGCATGCGCTCGTCCACCACAACGCCCGAGCGCACCTCGACGCCCGAGCCCCTCACCCACTCCAGGTTGGGGCGGATGCCCGTCGCCATGATGACGAGGTCGCACTCGACGGCGCGGCCCCTCTTGAACCGGATCGCCTTGGCCTCCCTCGCGTCCTCGATGGCGGTCGCCTCCGCCCCGGCCCGGACGGCGACCCCGCGCTCCTCGAGCCACGCCTGGACGAGCCGGGCGCCTGCCTCGTCCACCATCCGGGGGAGGATCCGGGGGGCGATCTCGACCACGGTGAGCTTCACCCCGCGGCTGAGGAGGGCGTTCAGGATGGTGAAAGCGATGAAGCCCGCCCCGACCATGGCCACCCGGGCCCCGGGCCTCACCCCCGCCGCGACCTCCCGGGCCTGGGGGAGCGTCCAGAAGCTGTGGACGCCCGGCCCCTCCGCCCCTGGCAAGGGGGGGCGCACGGGGGAGGAGCCGGTCGCGATGAGGAGGTCGTCGTAGGGGAGCTCCTCCCCGTCGTCGAGGATGAGCTTGTTCTGGGAGGCCTCGATCCGCTGGGCCCGCCGACCGATGCGGGTCTCCACCTTGAGCTCGGCCAGCCGGGTGGGGCCGGCCGTGAAGACGTGGGACTCTCCGATCTCCCGGGCCAGGTAGTAGGGGAGCACCATCCGGGAGTAGGGGCTCTCGTCCGAGACGAGAACGATCTCGGACGCGCCCCGGTCGACCTCCCGCATGGTCGTTATCGCGTTCCAGCCGGCGGTCCCGGCGCCGACGATGACGTGGCGCTTCGCGGCCATGGCTAGCGGCCCCCCGCGGCCATGGCTAGCGGCCCCCCGCGGCCGCGAGAGGGCCGGCCGCCGCGCGGGAGCGCTCGGCGGCGAAGGGTCCCACCCAGTCCGCCGTCTCGGCCTCGACGTAGAGGATGGCGTCGGTCGGGCACACCTCGGCGCAGGCGGGCTTGCCGCCGCAGAGGTCGCACTTGAACGCCTTGTGGGAGTCCGCGTCGTAGAACACGGTCCCGTAGGGGCAGGCGATGGTGCAGAGCTTGCACCCCACGCAGACGTCGTCGAGGACGTCCTTGGCCCCGGCCGGGGAGATCACGATGGCCTCGACGGGGCAGGCGGTGAGGCACCAGGCCTCGGCGCACTGGGGGCAGGTGTAGGGGGCGTAGCTCGTGTGCCCCTCGAGGGAGGAGACCCGGATGACCGCCTTGGAGGGCTGGAAGGTCCCGGTCTGCTCGTAGGAGCAGGCCAGCTCGCACCGCATGCACCCCGTGCAGCGCTCGGGGATGATCTTGAGTACCCGCATGGTCCCTCCTCAGATCGGCCCGCCCCGCGGAGGCCGGCGGGGCCCGCCCTCGCGAATGTCGTGGAGAACGCCTGGGCTGCAGGCGCGGCGGCAGTTTCGCAAAAGAGGGCGGGGGCCGTCAATCGCGGGGGGCCCCTCCTCAGCCGCCCGCGGTGACGAGGGCCGCCCCCGCCACCACGATGAGGGTCGCCCCCACCACCCGGGGGGTGATGGCCTCCCGGCCGCGCAGGAAAAGCGCCGAGAGCAGGAGCACGAAGATCGGGCCCGTGCGGATGAGGGGGGAGATGACGGCGAGGGAGCCGTCCCGGAGCGAGGTCCAGTAGTTGAACGCCGCGCCCAGGGCGAGCGCCCCCGCGGGCAGGCACCCCAGGGCCACCGCGCCGCTCCAGCGGAACTGCTGGGGGGCCGCCATGAACCGCGAGGAGAGCAGAAGCGAGACGTTCGCCACGCAGACGGAGATCAGGATCCCCATCCAGGGGGCGTTCATGGCGAGGAGGGCCGCCTTGCGGAAGTAGGGCGTGAAGGAGAAGGCGGCCAGGGCGGCCAGGGCGAAGAGATAGCTCCTGAGGGGGCGCCTCCCGCCCCCCCGCTCGCTCGTCAGGAGGACCATGCCCAGGACGATGAGCCCCACCCCCGCCCACACGGCGGGGCCCGGCCGCTCCCCCAGGAGAAGGATCCCCGTCAAGACCGCCCCGATGGGCGAGGCCGCCACGACCGCGTTGGTCCGGCTCACCCCCACCTCCATGTGGGAGCGGTAGGAGGAGTAGCGGGCCAGGGCGTTCCCCACCACCCCCACCGCCAGGAACAAGACGAGGGCGAGGAGGACCCTCCCCGCGAAGGAGTCGGCGAAGGGGGAGAGGACGATGGCGAAAAGCCCCATCCACATGTTCACCCACACCGTGATCGTGAGGGCCGAGGCCCGGTCCATCAGGCGCCGCACCATGATCTGGTTGCAGGCGAAGAGAAAGCTCCCCAAAAGGGCCCGGACCTCGGGAGGCGGGAGGGAGAACTCGCCCATCAGCCTCCCCCGGCGGAGCATGCCCCCATCCGGCGTTCCTCCCTCATGATGGGATGGTATAATCGCCCGACGCCAAATCCACCGACGGGGAGCCCCGATGGCCGAAGACCTCTCCATCCCCGGACGCGAGCTTTTTTCCGAATACCCCTTCCTCGCCCCGATGTACATCCAGGAGGTGCGGGGCCTCACCGAGGCGCAGATCGACCGCCGCCGCCCGGAGAAGAGCTGGGGGCGGTGGTCCATCCGCGAGCAGGTGAGCCACATGGCCTACGTGAACTACCGCTGGTTCCTCCAGAACTGGGGCGAGGCGCTCTTCGGGAAGAACCCGCCGCGGGACATGCGCCTGGCCGACACGGGCGGCGCCGACCGGATGCTGGACCCCAAGCGCTTCCACGCCATGTCCGACCTCCTCCTCGCCCTCGAGGACGGCTTCAACCTCGCGTGGGGGATCCTCGGGCAGGAGACGCTGGGCTCCCTCAGGCAGAAGGCGCAATCCCGCCGGATCCCGGCCGGCCAGCGCTGGCCCTCGGGGGACTCGCTCCGGGAGTGGACGGAGAACGTCATCCTCAAGGTCCACCCCAGCGGCTACTGGCGCGACGAGCGGGATCCGGATCTCTTCCACTACGACCTCGAGTTCACCTTCCGCCACGTGATGTGGGAGGCCCACGCCCACCTGCGCACCATCCAGGCCCACAAGGCGGCCGAGGACCTGGACTTCCACATCCCCCTGGACGAGGAGACGGGCTACCTCAAGGCCCTGAGGTGGGAGTAGGGCGGGATGGAATCCGGGGGGGCGGCCCTCAGGCCTCCTCCGCCTCCCGCCGCCGGCCGATCCCGGGCGGGGGGGCGTAGGCCTCCATCTGGGCGAGGAGCTCCCCGGGCTCGGGATGGGCCCGGAAGAGGCCGAGGTTGGCCGGCGTCACGAACCCCTCGCCCGAGGCGTGGCGCAGGAAGGCGATGAGCCCCTCGAAGTAGCCCCCCACGTTCAAGAGGCCGACCGGCTTGCCGTGGTAGCCGAGCTGGGCCCAGGTGATCATCTCCATGGTCTCCTCGATGGTCCCGAGGCCGCCCGGCAGGGCGATGAAGCCGCCCGCGAGCTTGGCCATGAGGGCCTTGCGCGCGTGCATGGACTTCACGATCCGGAGCTCCGTCAGCCCCTCGTGGGGGGGCTCGACGTCCATCAGGCTCTCCGGGATCACGCCGATGACCTCCCCCCCCGCGCCGAGGACCGCGTCGGCCAGCGCCCCCATGAGCCCGTTGCGCCCGGCGCCGTAGACCAGACCGATCCCCCTCCCGGCCAGGGCCTCCCCCAGCTCCCGGGCGGCGGCCCGGTAGGCGGGGTCCCGGCCTCCCTGCGAGCCCGCGAACACGCACACCCGTCTCACGCCCGAAACCTCCCGCGAACCCCGAGGCGGCCATCCCCCGGCGGGGCGGAGGCGCCGCCCGCGGGGGGCGATTACAATACCGGAGGGAGGGGGCGAGGCAAAAGGGTCAACCGCTCCGAAGGAGAGCCGCATGGGCGGCCCGCTCGAAGGAGTGCGCGTGCTCGACCTGACCCGGCTCATCTCGGGCGGGCTCTACGGCATGCTCTTGGCCGACGCCGGGGCCGAGGTGGCCAAGGTCGAGGCGCCCGGCCGGGGCGACACCCTCCGGGCGTGGGACCCGGTGTGGTGGAAGGTCTACGGCCGCGGGAAGAAATCGATCACCCTCGACCTCGCGCGGCCCGAGGGGCAGGAACTCCTGCGCGCCCTCGCCGCCCGGGCGGACGTGCTGGCCGAAAACTTCTTCGCCGGGAAGCTCGAGGAGTGGGGCCTCGGGCCCGGGCGCCTGCTCGAGCTGAACCCCCGGCTCGTCATCGTGCGCATCTCGGGCTGGGGCCAGGAGGGCCCCTACAAGGATCGCCCCGGCTTCGGCACCCTGGTCGAGGCGACCACGGGCTTTGGCGCCATGAACGGCTTCCCGGACTCGCCCCCCCTCCTCCCCCCGGTCCCGCTGGCGGACATGACGGCGGCCCTCTACGGGGTGGCCGCGACGATGTTCGCCCTCTACCGGCGCGACGCCCTGGGCGGGGGCTCAGGGCAGGTGATCGACCTGGCCCTCTACGAGCCCCTCTTCAGCATCCTGGGGCCGCAGGCGGCCGACTTTCTCCTGCGCGGCAGGAAGCGGCCCCGCCTCGGGAACCGCTCCCTCAACTCCGCCCCCCGCAACTGCTACCCCACGCGCGACGGGCGCTGGATCGCCATCTCGGCCTCGACACAGCCCATGTACGAGCGGCTCGCCCGCTCTCTGGGGCGCGAGGACCTCATCGCCGACCCCCGCTTCGCCGACAACCGGCGGCGCGTCGAGAACCAGGACGCCCTCGACGCCATCGTGGCCGAGGCGATCCGCGCGCGCACCTGCGAGGAGAACCTGCGCCGCTTCGAGGCCGGGGGAGTGACGGCGACCCCCGTCTACGACATCGAGGACATCCTGGCGGACCCGCACTTCCAGGCGCGCGAGCTCATCCGCCACGTGCCGGACCCCGACTTCGGCTCGGTCCCCATGCACGGCGCCTTCCCCCGGATGTCGGCCACCCCGCTCGACGTCCGCTGGACGGGGCCGGCCCTGGGGGCCCACACCGAGGAGATCCTCTCCGCGTGGGCGGGGCTCTCCCCCGCCCGCGTCGCCGAGCTGCGCCGGATGAAGGTCGTCTGAGGGTGCGCTTCGGGTATAATCCCTCCCTCCGAACCCACGCGAAAAGGCCCGCCCGGCACCGCCGGGGGGCGGCTCGATTCGCATCCGCTGGAGAGGT
>CAYMWZ010000122.1:0-8275 GCA_964394385.1 uncultured Nitrospinaceae bacterium
GCCCGCCCTGCCCGTGGACTTGGCCCCCCTGGCCGCCCTCTACAACGAGGCCTTCGGCGGCATGTGGAACTTCCGCCCCCACGGCCCCGGCGACATCGCCGCCTGGTTCGAGGCCACCGACACCCGGCCGGAGAACTGCCTCCTCCTCGAGAGGGAGGGCCCCCCCGCGGAGGGCGTCGGGATGGCCCTCCTCGCCATCGATCCCGGCCGCCTCGCGGCGGGGGACCGGGCCGCCTACATCCCCGACATCGGCGTCCTCCCCGCCCACCGCCGCCGGGGGATGGGCCGGGCCCTCCTGTGCGCCGCGGCCGCTCACGCCCGCGCGCGGGGCCTCCAGGCCCTCGAGCTCATCGCCGACGAGGCGGACGAGGAAGCCCGGCGCTTCTACCGCGGAGCCGGGTTCGAGGAGCGGGGCACGATCTGCGTCTACGAGTGGTGAGAAACCGCCGATTTCAAGCGCTGCATCTCATGGAATGGATTTAAAGTGAATCCTTAAGGCGCTTGGCCAAAGAGGCGGCGATCCCCCCGCGGGCGACGTCCTCCTGGCGGCTCTCGCGCATGTCCCTGAGCCCGACCACCCCCTTGGCCATCTCCTCCTCCCCCAGCACCAGGACGAAGCGCGCCCCCGAGCGGTCGGCGCGCCGCATCTGGCCCTTGAGGCTCCCCCCCCCGAAGGAGCGCTCGGTGCGCACCCCCATCCGCCGGAGCTCCGCCGCGAGGCCAAAGGCCTCGGCCTCGGCCTTCTCCCCCAGGGCCACGATGAAGGCGTCCAAGGGGGCCTCCGGCGCGGCCTCGCCCCCCATGAGCTGGAGCAGGCGCTCCATCCCGATCGCGAAGCCGATCCCCGGCGTGGCCGGCCCCCCCAGATCCTCGACCAGCCCGTCGTAGCGCCCGCCGCCGCAGACGGCGTTCTGGGCGCCGAGGCGCCCGCTCGTCACCTCGAAGACGGTGAGCCTGTAATAATCCAGGCCCCGCACCAGGCGCGGGTTCCTCGCGTAGCGCACCCCCGCCCGCTCCAGATGGCCGCAAACGGCCGCGAGGTGGTCCCGGCAGGCCGCGTTCCAGAACCCATCGATCGTGGGCGCCCGCGAGATGACCTCCTGGTGGGCCGGCTCCTTGCTGTCGAGGAAGCGCAGGGGGTTGCGCTCGATCCGCTCCCGCGCCTCGGGGCCCAGCCCCCCGGCCTCGCGCCTGAGGTAGGCGCGCAGCGCCTCGGCGTAGGCCGGGCGGCACTGGGGGTCGCCCAGGTTGTTGATCTCGAGCGAGAGCCCCTCCAGCCCCAGGGCGCCCAGGAAGTCCATCAGCATGGCGATCACCTCGGCGTCCACCGCCGGGTCCTCGGAGCCGAAGGCCTCGGCGTCGATCTGGTGGAACTGGCGGAGCCTCCCCGCCTGGGGCCGCTCGTAGCGGAACATGGGGCCGATGCAGAAGAGCTTGACCACCCCCGGGCGGTTGTAGAGGGCGTGCTGGACGTAGGCCCGGCAGATGGAGGCCGTCGCCTCGGGGCGCAGGGTGATGGACTCCCCCCCCTTGTCGTCGAAGGTGTACATCTCCTTGTTGACGATCTCGGTCTCCTCGCCGATGCTCCGGGCGAAGAGGTCCGTGCGCTCGAAGAGGGGGACGCGGATCTCGCCGTAGCCGTAGCGCGCGAAGACATCCCGCGCGGTGCGCTCGACCTCCCACCAGCGGCGCGCCTCCTCGGGCAGGATGTCGCGCACCCCACGGACCGAGGTGATCTTCCCTCTCGCCACGCTAGCCTCCCTTCGGCTCCGCTCAGGGCGGACTTCGGCGAGCCTTCGGCCCGAGACTTCGGCGAGCTCAGTCGAGCCGCTCAGGCCGAGGACTCAGCCGAGCCGTGGGCCTGCCGAACCGCCGAAGGCGGCCTCGGCCAGGCGGGGGAGGGCCTCCCCCGAGGGCACCTGGACGGACTCGTCAAGGAAGTCGCTCAGCTCGGTGCGCTCGGGGTTCACCTCCAGCACGAAGGCGCCCGCCCGCCGCGCCAGGAGGGGCATCGAGGCCGCCGGCTGCACGGCGGCCGAGGTGCCCGCCACGACCATGAAGTCGCAACCCTCGACCGCGAGGGCCGCCGCGCGCACATCCTCGGGGTCGAGCATCTCCCCGAACCAGACCACGTGGGGGCGCAGCAGGCCCCTGCACCGCCCGCACCGCGGGGGCAGGGGGTCGAGGGGCACCTGGCGGTTCTCCTCGGGGAGCCCGGCGCCCTCGCACTCATGGTTCGTGCAGCGCACCCGCCAGATGTTCCCGTGCAGCTCGGTCAGGCTCTTCGTCCCGGCCCTACGGTGCAGGTTGTCGATGTTCTGCGTCACGAGGTGGAAGCGGGGGGCGCGCCCCTCGATGGCGGCGATGGCGTAGTGGCCCGGGTTGGGCTGGAGGGGCGCCAGCAGCCCGCGGCGCCAGTCGTAGAACTCCCACACCAGCTTGGGGTCCCGGGCGAAGGCCTCGGGGGTGGCGAGCTCGGTGGCGCGGAAGCTCCGCCAGAGGCCCCCCGCCCCGCGGAAGGTGGGCACGCCGCTCTCGGCGCTCACGCCCGCCCCCGTCAAGACGGCGACCGAACGGGCGCGCCGGAGGGCCGCGACCGCATCCTGGCTGAACATGCCGCTCCTCTCCGGGCGATGGTCCGCGCCCCGGAAGGTAGTCCATCGGGGGGGCGGAGGCAAACCCTCTGTTGACACCCTCGGGCCGGCCCCCCTAGGGTTGGGCGGGTTTCGGGCGGAAGGAGATTCGCGTGGCGCGAAGCGGCTCGGTGGCGCTCCTCGATGCCCTCCAGGCGGAGGGCGCGCGCTACCTCTTCGGCATCCCGGGGACCTTGACCCTTCCCGTCTACGACGCCCTGATCAACTTCCCGGGGCTCACCCCCGTCGTCACGCGCCACGAGCAGGGGGCGGGCTTCGCCGCCGACGGCTACGCCAAGGTCTCGGGCCGGCCCGGGGTGGTCTTCACCGTGCCAGGGCCCGGCGGGACCAACCTCGCCACCGCGCTCCAGTCCGCCTCCGAGGATGCCGTCCCCCTCGTGGCCGTGACCTCGGCCCTCCCGGACACCCTCCGCAACCGCAGCGCCATCCACGACGTGGACATGGAGGGGGGGCTGCGGGCCTTCGTCAAGCGAGTGCTCGTCCCGGACTCCGTGGCCGGCATCGGCCCCGCCGTCGCGGCCGCCTTCCGCTGGGCGCGGGCGGGGCGCCCGGGCCCCGTCCAGGTGGTGATGAAGGCGAACCTCTTCACGGCCGAGGAGGAGCGCGCCCTCAGCCGGCCGGAGTTTCCGCTCCCCGGGCCTCCGCCCGCACCCGACGGGGGGGCGCTCGATGAGGCCGCGAGGATGCTCCGCGCGGCGAGAAGGCCCGTCCTCTACGCGGGCCAGGGGGCCGTGGCGGCCGGCGCGGAGCGGGAGGTCCAACTCCTCGCCGCCAAGCTGGGCGCGCCGGTCGTGACCTCGATCAAGGGGAGGGGGGTCCTCTCCGAGCGCGACCCCCTCTGCATGGGCCTCGCCCACTTCGCGGGCTGCGAGGACCTCCTCCGGGAGGCCGACCTCTGCCTCGCCGTCGGCACCGGCTTCGGCCAGTTCGCCACCTTCTACTTCAAGGCCCCCATCCCGGAGAACCTGATCCAGGTGGACATCGAGGAGGGCCGCCTGGGGCGCAACTACCCCGCCCGGCTCGGCATCGCGGCCGACGCCCGGGCGGCCCTCAGGGGCCTCCTCAAGCGCCTGGAGGATCTGGACGACCTCCCGCCGGGGGAGGGGCACTTCCGCGTGCGGGCGGGACGGCAGCTCTACGCCGAGCGCCTTCAAACCTTCCTGGACAAGCCCGCCGCCCCCCCCTTCCACGGCCTCTTCGTGATGAAGACCCTCCGGGACCTCTTCCCGCCCGAGACGATCTTCCTCTCGGACTCCTCGGCCACCCAGAGCTGGCTCATGGAGCAGGCGTTTGAGATTTACCGCCCCCGGAGCCTCCTCCTCTCCGAGGCCTACCAGGCCATGGGCTACGCCCTCGGCGCGGCGATCGGGGCCAAGCTCGCGGCCCCCGAGCGCCCCGTGTGCGCCGTGGTCGGGGACGGGAGCTTCACGATGGCCCTGGCCGACCTCGCCGCCGCGACGGCGCTCGGCCTCCCGATCACCTACCTCATCTTCAACGACGGCCAGTACAACGCGCTGCGCCACTCCCAGAAGCACGTCTACGACGGCCGCTACGTCGGGACGGCCCTCAACAATCCGGACTTCCCCTCCCTCGCAGAGGCCTTCGGCGCCCAGGGCCACCGCGTGGCTTCGCCCGAGGATCTGCGCGAGGCCATCCTCCGCTCCCAACGGGAGGGCGGCGTCCACCTGATTGATTGCCCCATCGACCCCGAGGTCCTCTCCACCCGCTGGGAGCGGGCCGTGAAATCCTTCCAAAGGGGCGCCGCGGCCCAGGCGCCGAGATAAGGCCCAACGACACTGATATTTTCCCGGCGCCCAATCACACAAGACCCCATAATTCCCCGTAATTCCCCGTAATACCCCGGAATCTTCCCCAAACCCCCGCCCCGCCTGTCTTCTCTCTCCTCCCGCGGCGGCCCGGGCGCCTCAGCGCGCGGGGGCGCCCTCTGCCAACATAGGGCCGCGGGCCGAAGACGCTGTGACGGGAATTGCGCGCAGCTTCGCGCTAGGGCTTGAGCTTCCGGACGGAGATCCGCGCCCCCGGCGGCTTCGGGGAGAGGGCGTGGAGGAGGAGGGCGTAGGTCTCGCCGGCGTAGTCGAAGCGCCAGGACTCGCCTGGCGCGAGGGCGCGGGTGCGGTTGGTCTCCTGGCCGTCCTCCAGGGAGGACATCCGGAGCCGCAGGCGCTCCCCCTCCAGGCGGCCGGCCGTGACGAAGAGCCGCCCCGGCACCACCTCGACCGCCCGCCCCAGCGGGAAGAGCTGCTCCTCCAGCACGGGCTCGGGCGGGGGGGCCGCCTTGACCTTGGCCGCGAGCCGCTCCACCTCGGCCTGGAGCTTTCCGGCCCGCTCCTCGAGGAGGCGCTGCTCGGCGCGGGCCTTCAAGGCGTCCTGGCCGAGCTCCCGCGCCTGGCCGCGCAGCAGGGACAGCTCGCGCGCCCGCTCCTCCTCGTGGCGGAGGAAGAAAAACCCGAGGAGCGCGACCCAGAAGGCCGAGGCCGCGAGGACCCAGACGATGAGGGTCCTGCGGGAGTAGAAGACGGTCGCGGGCCGCTCGCGCCTCACGGGCCCTCCTCCTCCGCCCCCGCCTGCGGGGAGGGCTCGGCCGGGCGCAGGGCCACCCATCCCCCCGGCGAGGGATGGGGCCAGGCCCCGGCCATCGCGTAGCGCTCCATCCTCCCTCCCCGGCCCAGGGGCCTCCCGTCGGTCGTGACCCGCGCCATCCCCGACCGCCAGGGGCGGTAGACGCCCAGGGCCTCCTGGCGCGCCCGGAGCCTCCTCCACGCCTCGGGAGCCAGGCGGGCGCCCCGCCCGGGGGCGGCGAAGAGGGCCCGCGGGCGCTCCCGCTCGAGCCAGTCCAGGACGCCCCCCTCCCGCAGGAGCGCCTCGGGGAGGCGCACGAGTTCATATCCTCGTCCGGCCAGGGCGCCCGGGTCAAAACCCGCCCCGGCGGACCCCGCCATGAGGAGCCACCGCGCCGCCCCGTGCTCGACCTCGAGCGCCGCCGCTCCCCCCGGCCAGCGCAGGAGGCGGAGCCGGGCCGGGGGGAGGGAGGCCTCCCACACCGGATGGGGCCCCCGGCCCCCCGGCGGGAGGTCGCGCCCGATCCGGACCACCCGCCTCAGGCCCATGCCCTCGGCCAGCTCCCGCGCGGCGGGGGAGGCGGGCCCCTCCTCGGCCAAGGTGAGGAGCGCCTCCCAGGAGGTCTCCCCCAGGTGGCGGAGGAGGGGGCCCAGGACGTTCCCCCAGGTGTCGAAGCCGCCCGCCGGCGCGCCGCCTCCATCCACCGCGAACCCCCGCCCGTCGGGGAGCCGCAGGAAGAAGGCGTCGGCCCGCCCCGCGTCGGGCAAGAGGAGGGTGGTCCTCCCGGCGGGCTCGGGCGCCCGGGCCGGGAGGAGGATCCAGAGGAGCGCGACCCCGATTGCCGCCCAGCCCGCCCGACGCCAGGCGGCCCTCCGGGCGGCCAGCGCCAGGGCCAGGGAGGCGAACGCGCCCGCCAGGAGAAAGGGCCCCGGCGGGGAGACGACCAGGGTGCCCCCCGGGACGGCCGACGCCAGGCGCGCCAGGCCGATCATGGCACCGGCGAGGAGGGCGAGGAATCCGTCGGCCGGGGCCAGCAGCCCCCCCACCCCGGGCAGGGGGAGGGCGGCGAAGGAGGCCACGAGGAAGGTCACGGGCACGGCGAGCGAGGCGATGGGGATGAGCAGGAAGTTGGCCAGCAGGCCGACGGGGTGGGCCTCGTGGAAATGCCACGCCGTCAGGGGAGCCACCGCGACCATCACCACCACCTGGATGCAGGCGAACTGGAGGAGGCAGGCCCTCCACCAGGCGCCCTCCCAGAGGCTCCGGCGCGCCCCGGGGCGGGGGATCCGCCGCGCGGCGAGGATGATGGCCGTCACGGCCACGAAGGAGAGCTGAAAGGCCGCGTCCCAGATGAAGCCGGGCTCGAGGACGAGGATGATCAGGGCGGCCAGGAGGACCGAGTGGAGCGCCCCCCCGGCCCGCTCGAGGACGCGGGCGAGGAGGTAGACCACCACCATGATGGTGGCCCGCACGGTCGAGACGCGCGCCCCCGTGAGGAGGGCGAAGAGCACCACGATCGGGATCGCCGCCAGGGAGGCCGCCTTGGCGGGGGTCAGGACCACCGGCCGGGCGGGGAAGGCCGGGGGCGGCAGCCTCCGGAAGAGGAGGAGGAGGACGCCGTAGAAGAAGGCCGTGATGAAGCCCACGTGGAGGCCGCTGATGGCCAGGAGGTGGGCGGTCCCCGTCACCTGGAAGGCGGCGCGCACCTCGCGGTCCAGATCCTCCCGGACGCCGAGCGTCATGGCCTCGAGGAGCCCCGCGGCCTCGGGCGCGAGCGCCGCCCGCAGGTGGTCGCGCATCCGGTCGCGCAGGCCGAAGAGACCCCGCCACCAGGCGGACTGCTCGCGGGGAGCGAGGCGCTCGAGGGCCCGAGGGGAGGCAAACCCCACGGCGTGGACGCTCCTCAGGCGGAGGAACTCGCGGTAGTCGAACCCGCCCGGGTTCAGGTAGCGACGGGGGGGGCCGAGGCGCACCCGGCGGACGAGCACCCGGTCCCCCACCTCGAAGGCCTCCCGGGGCGGGGCGGCCAGGGTGATGCGCACCCGCCCCCGGGAGGGCACCTCGACCCCCCGGATCACGAGGCGCTCGACCTCGATGGCGAGGCGGGGCCGCGGCCCCTCCCGCCTCTCCAGGGGGAGGGCGACGTGGCCGACGACGTTGGCGCGCTCGTGGGGGATGTGGCGCAGGAGATGATGGGAGGGGAGCGCCCAGCGGTGGAGGGCGGGGACGGCGATCGCCCCCAGCGCCCCGGCCCCCGTGAGGAGGAGGGCCGCCGCCCGCTCCCGCGGGCGCCCCGCGCGCCAAACCCACAGCGCCGCCCCCCAGAGCCCGAGGACGATGGCGGGCAGGAGCGCGGACCCGCCCGGGAGGGCGTCCGCCAGCAGCCCCCCGACGTAGCCGAGGGCCAAATGGTTGAGCGGATGCAACGCACACCTCCCGGCCGGAGCGGCGCCCCTGCGGGTTGACCCCGAGGCGCAAACTTACAAGAATTTTGCCTTGAGATTCACCCGATGATTCGGTTCCTCCCGATGAGGCAGGCCGCAGAAGATGAATCGCCGGACATCGCGGGGCCTCTTGTGGGCGGCGGCGCTCCTGGCCGCAGGGTGCGCGGCCGCGGGCCGGGGCCTCTCGGTCCCTGAACTTCTCGGGGCCGAAGGCACCCCCTTCCTGGATCGCGTCCGGGCCCTGGAGGGGAGGACCAACCCCGAGCGCAGGCGGGCGCTCGTCGCCATGCTCCGCGAGAAGAGGATCCCCTTCACCCGCCACATGTACCTCGCCGAGGACGACGGGGGCAGGAAGATCCGGGGCGAGAACATCATCCTCGAACTGGGGGCGGGAGAGAAGGAGATCGTCCTGAGCGCGCATTATGACGCCAAAATTCCCGGCT
The DNA here is from genome assembly GCA_964394385.1 of uncultured Nitrospinaceae bacterium. Classification (GTDB taxonomy): domain Bacteria; phylum UBA8248; class UBA8248; order UBA8248; family UBA8248; genus CAYMWZ01. The sequence goes on from CAYMWZ010000122.1 coordinate 8,122, forward strand.
ACAACCGCCACGGAACCGGGCCCTATGACGAAGACGACGTCCTCCCGGCGGCCAACGACAACGCCTCCTGCGTGAGCGCCCTCCTGGGGGCATACGAGAAGCTGCGGGGGAGGGCCCTGAGGCACAAGGTCAAGTTCATCTTCTTCGACGACGA
>CAYMWZ010000123.1:0-6260 GCA_964394385.1 uncultured Nitrospinaceae bacterium
GGAGGGCCCGGGCGCAGCCCTCGGCCATCTGGCTGCGGCAGGAGTTCCCGATGCAGAGGAAGAGGACACGGGTTTTCATGGGATCAATCCCCGCGTGCGCTGCCCGTTCCTTCGTAGGGGCGTTCCATGGAACGCCCCTACTTCCCGAAGCGCTCCTTCAGGTAGTCCTCAAGCGATCTCGGCTCGAAGCCGAAGGCGCGCTTCATGGGGCCCGGGTCGCAGACGTTGTCCTCCCCCAGCATGGTGATCTGGTCATCGGTGAAGGGGGGCTTGCCGGGGAGGAGGTTGAAGAGCTTGGCCTGGATGCGCGCGATGGGGATCGGGATGTGGGGGAAGAGCCTGCGCTTCCCGAGGGCGGCCACCACCATGCGCAGGAGCTCCTCCACCGGATACGCCTTCTCGCCCCCCAGTTCGTAGGCCTGGCCCACGGTCTCGGGCCGCTCGAGGGCCCGGGCGAAGCAGCGGGCGACGTCCTCGACCCAGATGGGCTGGAGCTTCCCGGTCCCCGGCCCGATGACGGGCACCGCGGGCGAGCGGCGGGCGATGCCCGCGAAGACGTTCAGGAACTCGTCCCGCTCGCCAAAGATGATCGAGGGCCGGAAGATCGTCCACTCGAGCTTGCTCTCGCGCACGTGCTGCTCGGCGGCCCACTTGGTCCTGTGGTAGCGCGCCACCGCCCCCCCGCGCGTGCCCAGGGCGCTCATGTGGAGGTAGCGCTTGGCCCCGGCCTGCTCGGCCGCGGCCACCACGCGCCGCGTGCCCTCGGTGTGGACGGCCTCGGCGCCCGCCGTCCCTTTCTCGACGATGATGCCCACCAGGTGCACCACTCCCTGGCACTTGGCCATGAGGCTCGCAAGCTTGTCGATCGAGTCCCGGGTGATGTCCCCGCCCACGGGGTAGACGCCTGGGATGGCCGTCAGGCGCTGGCGCGCGGGCTCGGGGTTGCGCGAGAGCACCCGACACTCGTGGCCCGCCAGCGAGAGCTGGCGCAGCACGGAATTCCCCACGTAACCCGACCCGCCCGTGACGAATAGTCTCATGACTCTCCTCCCCCGCCGCCCGGGCGCGCGGGCCGCAGCCGGGCCCGGGCGCCCAAGGGGGGATCCACCTTCGCCACCTCCCGAAGGACCTCGCTCGCGTAGGCGCCCGGGGGGAGGGTGAAGCGGAGGATGAGGTCCTCCCCCTCCCGGCCGACCTCGAGGGCCTGCAAGGGCACCCGGTAGGGGCGCCTCCCCCCGCGGAGCCCCATGCGGGCCAGGCCCGCGGCCGCGGGGCCCGGCGCGAGCCCCAGCCGCCCGGCCGCCTCGGCCTCGATGCGGCCGGCCTCCCCCCGCGCCTCAAGGGTCCGCTCCCCCAGGAGCGGCCCCGCGGGGCTCACCTCGAAGCGCGCGAGCGCGGCCGCCTCCCGCGCCGGGTCGCCGATCCGCCGGGCCCTCCCGGTCGCGTGGTTGACGGCCACGTCCCCCTCCATGAGGCGATCGTGGCAGTCGCGCTCGAGCCGCAGGGCCAGGCAGGCGTTGAACCACGCGGCCTGGAGCGCCGAGCCGAAGAGGCCGCGCTCCCGGGCGGGGATCGCCTCGACGGCGCGCTCGGGCGGCGCGCCCGCGGCCAGCCGGCCCAGGGTGCGCCGCTCGGCCTCCCAGCCCGGGGGGTAGAGCCCGAGCGCCCCCGCGTAGTCGCCTGCCTCGAACCGGCGCGCCGCCTCCCGGATGCGCTCATCGGCCCCGGCCGCCCCCCCGGCGAAGCGCGCCTCCCCGAGGAGATGGCCCAGGGCCCGCCCGGCCTCCCCGAGGGCGAGCGCCCGGCCCACCTCGGCCGAGTGGCCGTGGGCCCCGAAGCGCTGATCGCCAAAGGCGTTGGGAACCCCCCGCGCCTCGAGCGCCGAGAGGGCCGCGCGGGCGCGGGCCTCGCCCCCGGCGTCAACCCCCCGGAGGCGGATCGCGAAGCGGTTCCCCTTGAGGGCGCCGCGCCTGAGCTTCGCGCGCCCGCGCGCGACCCGGAGGATCCGGACCCCCTCCGCCGGGCTCCCCCCGGCCCGGGCGAGCGCCCGCTCGGCGTCGCGGCCCGGGCAGCGGAAGGAGAGCCACTGGCGGGCCACCGCCCGGGCGTCCTTCAAGCCCGCGCAGCCGGCCTCCCGCTCGGCGGCGCCCAGCAGCCTTCCGACGGCCCGGAGGGCCTCCAGGGTGGAGACGCCGCGCTTCTCGATCCACAAGTAGAGGTGCTCGCCCGCCCCCTCGGGCGAGGCGAGGGGGATCTCCTCCACCCAGAAATCCTCGGGCGCGGAGCGGAGCCGGCCGCCCGCGCCGGGGACCTCCCCGGTGAGGTAGCCCAGGAGCCTCCCCCGCTCGGCTTCGCGCACGCGGCCATTATATGCGAGAGGGGCCTCCGGGCCACTCCCGCCCTCAGTACCAGGCGCTCACCAGGCCGTTGAAAAACGCCCGCGCCCCCCGCCTCAGGTTCCAGCGCGAGTAGCCGCCCTCCTGGACCACCAGGGTGGGGATCCGCACCCGCCCGACGCGCTCCCCGATCTGGCGCATCCCGCGGGCGCTCACGGCGAAGGTGCCGGTGGGATCCCCCCGCATGACGTCGAAGCCCAGGGAGACGATGAACCAGTCGGGCTTGAAGCGGCGCACGTCGGCCAGGGCGTGGTCCAGGGCCTCGAGATAGCCCGCGTCGTCGGTCCCCTCCCGGAGGGGGTAGTTGCGGTTGTAGCCCATGCCCTCGCGGTCGCCCCGCTCGTCCGCGAAGCCGGAGAAGTAGGGGTAGGCGATGTTCGGGTGGCCGTGGATGGAGACGGTCAGGACGTCGCTCCTGCGGTAGAAGATGTCCTGCGCCCCGTTGCCGTGGTGGTAGTCGATGTCGAGGAGGGCGACCCGGCCGCGCCGGGAGAGGAGGTGGGCGGCGATGGCGGCGTTGTTGAAGTAGCAGAATCCCCCGAACACCGACCACTCGGCGTGGTGGCCCGGCGGGCGCGTCAGGGCGTAGGCCAGGTGGTCGCCCGAGAGGAGGAGGTTCGCCCCCGTGAGGGCGCAGTCCACCGACGCGCGGGCGGCCCGGTAGGTGTTGGCGGAGAGGGGCGTGAAGGTGTCGGCGCAGAAGTAGCCCGCGCGCATCTCCCACTCGCGCGGGCGCCTCTCGGGCCGGCGGATGGGGAAGACCGTCGGGTAGAGGAGCGCCTTGGGCCCGAGGTTCGAGGAGACTTTCTCCAGGTAGGAGACGAGGTGGGGGTCGTGCACCGCCCGGATGGGGTCCTCGCCGAAGTGGCGCGGGCGCACCCGCTCGACGGGAAGCCCGTCCAGCCCGCGCAGGACGGCATCGACGCGCACCGGCCGCTCCACGTAACCCCGCTCCCTCAGGTGGTGGATCTCGTGGTTCTCCACGACCACCACCTTCATCGGCTTGAGCAGCCCCCGCTTGACCGCCGTCTCCTCGGCGGGGGTGTAGCGGGGCTCTCTCAGGCGAACCGGATCCTCCCTGACCGAGGCCAGGATCCGCCTCACCTCGGGATGGTCCGGCGCCATCCGGTACTTGGCCTCGAAGATCCGGGCCAGGGCCCGCCGGAGCTCGGCCCGGCGCAGGGGGTGCCTGCCCCCCAGGCCGTCGAAGGCCAGGTGGGTCAGCCACCCGTCGTTCGCCTGGGTGGGGAGCTCGTTGTAGAGGGTCCCCAGGACCGGCAAGGCGCCGTAGCGCTCGTAGAAGCGCAGCCTCTTTTTGTTCGCCGGGAGGCGGGCCGGGTCCTTGAGCCTCTCGGCCTCGTCGGTCGGCACGTCGAAGAAGAGCCCGTGGCCCCCCTTGTTGACGAGAAGCTCGCGCACCGCCTCGTAGAGCGCCCCCCCGATCCCCCGGGCCGGGCGGTCGGGGTGGCTGGCGATGTAGTCGAGGTAGGCGCACTTGAGCTCGGGGAAATAGTAGATGAAGGCGAAGGCCAGGACGCGGGAGCGCTCGTCCTCGGCGGTCAGGAGGACGGGCTCGAAGTCCGCCTTCGTGGCGTCGCGCATCACGGCCGCGATCCGGTCCGCCGTGGCGGCGTCGTAGGGGAAGACCCGCAGGAAGATCTCGTGCACCTCGGCCAGCTGCCTGCGGTCGACCTCGTTCGAGACGTCGAAGAGCCTGCGGAATCGGATCATGGGGAAACGCCGGTTGTCTCCTCTCTGGGGGCGGGGCGGCTCCTCACCCCCGCCTCGGCACCTCGATGGGGAGGTCCTGCCGGTCCCCCCACTCCTTCCAGGAGCCGAGGTAGTTCCGGACGCGGGGGTAGCCGAGGAGCCGGTAGACCAGGTAGGCGTGGGCCGAGCGGTAGCCCCCCTGACAGAGGGGGATGACCTCCTTGTCGGGCGTGAGCCCCCGCGGCTCGAGGAGGGCCTTGAGCTCCTCCGCCGGCTTGAGGGCGCCGTCGGGCCCCACGAACTCCGACCACTCGAGGTGGACCGAGCCCGGGACGGCCCCTCCCCGGGCGGCGCGCACGTTCTCGGCGTAGTACTCCCCCGCCGAGCGCGTGTCGTGGATCCGGGCGCCCGGGTCCTTCAGGTGATCCAGGACGTACTGCGCCGTGGCGATCCGCCCCTCGGCGGGGGGCTTCAGGTGGCTCGCGAAGGTCGAGCGCACGATCCGCCGGCCCCCCGAGGGGTCGGGCTCCATGGCGTTCTGGGCCATGGGCCAGGCCTCCCTTGTGAGGGGATGGCCCGCCCGCCGCCAGGCCCCGATCCCCCCGTCCAGGATGTGGACGTCCTCGTGGCCCAGGTACTCGAGGAACCAGAAGCCGCGCGCCGCGCGCATGCCGGAGGTGTTCTCGTAGAAGACGACCGTCTTGCCGTAGTCGACGCCTCGGATCTCCAAGAGGTAGGCCAGCATCCAGGTGAAGGCCGCGAGGGGCCCGGGGCGGGTGTCGCTCAGGGAGACGCCGTAGAGGTCGAAGTGGGCGGCGCCCTCGATGTGGCCCGCGCAGAAATCCGGCGCGGGGCGGGTGTCGATGAGCACGAGACCGTCCCCCTTCTGCTTCCCGATCCGCTCGCGCAGCTGCTCGGGCGTCCAGGCGAGGCCGGGGTTGGCGTAGCCCTTGTGCGGCACGGCGGGCCTCCCTCAGCGGTAGTCGCGGGGGCTCAGGGGCTCGACCCGCTCGGTGAGCTCCCGGGCGGGGGAGGAGGGCTGGAGCACCCGGACGTGCACCTTGGCCCGGCCCTCGGCCGTTACGAACCGGTAGCTCAGCTTGGCCACGAGGGGAAAGTTGTACCAGACGTGGGTGTTGCGCTCCCCGCCTCCGACGAGAACCAGGTGGACCGTCACGATCCGCCCGTCCGGGGCGGTGACGATCTCCATCCGGTCGATCTCGCGGGCGAAGGTCTCGGCCTGCCCCGTGCCCATGGTCACCGTCACGATGAGGTCGAGGGGCCGCTGGGGCTGGGCGAGCGGGAGGGGGCCGGGAGGGGCGGCCGGGCCCGGCTCGGCGGGCGCCGCGGGGGACGGCACCGCCGGCTCGATCAAGGTCTGGGCGGGGGCCGCGCCCGCCCCCCACAGGAGCGCGGCCGCGAGGGCGGCCGAAAGGATCGCCATCTTGGGGACCATGCGTCCTCCTCCGATCTGGGATGGCCGGCCGAGCGCCCGGGGCCTGGCCCCATCATACCCCATCAGGGGGGGTCCGCCGCGCACCGGAAGCCGTAGGCGGGCAGCCTCCGGCCGGGGTGGTCTCCCGTTCGGCTGGTGGCGGCCATCGCCCAGCGGCCGTTGACCCAGGAGCCGCCCCTCAGGGTGCGGTAGGGGAGCCCGTCCCGCAAGAGGGGGGCCGGCTCGTCCAGGCGCGGCCGGTAGGGATCCTCCATCCACTCCCACACGTTGCCCGACAGATCCTCCACCCCGTGAAGGCTCGCCCCGCCGGGCCGCCTCCCCACGGCCTTGGGCCCTCCGGCGTCGGGGAGAAGCCCGTAGACGACGTGGCGATCCTCGAACGTCTTTCCCCACGGGTAGGGCCGGCCCTCCGCCCCGCCCCGGGCAGCGTACTCCCACTCCTCCTCCCGGGGCAGGCGCTTCCCCGCCCAGGCGCAGTAGGCGCGCGCCTCGTGCCAGGTCACCCCGACCACGGGCAGGTGGGGGCCGGAGAAGTGGGGGCGGCCCCAAAACGGCGGCTCGGGGGCGCCCGACGCCTCGACGAAGGCGGCGTAGAGGGCGTTCGTGACCTCGAACTTGTCCAGAAGAAAGCTGCGCACCTCCACCCGGGCGCCTCCGCTCCCCCGCCCGTCGGGCCCCGCCTCACCCATTCCGAAGGC